>DASSII010000035.1:0-45766 GCA_035692005.1 Candidatus Limnocylindrales bacterium
CCGGCGCGGCGGCCGCGGTGAGCGGCAGGGCCGCCGAGGCGGCGAGGGCTGCGGCCGACCCGGCCGCGGCGGCGAGGATCGCCCGACGCGATCGGGGGGCGTTGGGTTCGGACGGCATCAGATCCCCTCCGGTGTCCTGGCGACCGGTCGACTGCGCTCGCCTGAGGGCATCATGCCACGCGGCCGTCCCCCGATTCGGTGACGCTCGCATCGCCGGTCGGTCGACAGGACGGTGACGTGGCCGAGGCCCCGGGCCGCCCTAGCCAAGTGCGCGCAGGTGCTCCTCGTCGTGATCGATCGCGTTGCGGACGAGCCCGCCGACATCGAGCCGACCGAACGAGGCATGGACACCGCCCCGCGCCCAGTCCGCGTCGTCCATCGTCGTCAACGTCGCGAGTGTCGATGCCCGTGCGGCCGCGAACCGGGCGAGCAGCGCGTCCATCGACAGCCCCGGGTCCCCTGGCCACGGTCCCGGCTCCGTCCAGGTCCAGTGTGGCTCGCCCCCGCCGTCCAGGTCGGCGAGGCGAGCCTGGTGGACGTCGATCTCGACCGCGATCAGGTGCCGGACGACCAGGTCCGGGCCCCACTCGCCGTCCGCGACGGGCCGATCGGCGGCCGCCCGCGCCGCGGTGGCGACCCGTGCCGGGAACCGAGCGAGGGCCGCCAGGCCGTCAACGCGATCCATCGAGCATCGACTGGCGCCACGCCTCGGTCGCCTCGACGGCGTTGAAGGTGTACAGGTGGAAGCCGGTCACGCGCGCGCCGGGATCGGCCAGCAACGGGGCCATCGCCTCGACGAACGCGGTCGGCTTGTAGAACCCGCCCGAACGCGCCATGCCCGTGACGAAACGCAGGTTCTTGACCAGGAACCGCTTGGCGTCCTTGACCCCGATGCGAGCGGCCACGTTGAGCAGCTTGTGCGGATCAGCCACGCCCGGCACGCCGATCACGACGTCGGGTACGAACCCTTCGTCGCGCAGCCGGCGGACCCACGCCGCAACGACCGTCGTATCGAAATCCATCTGCGAGGTGACGTGTCGCACGAAGGGCGCCTTGTCGCGGAGCGCCCGGTCGAGCGTGACGTCGGGGATGTCGGCATGGCCGTTCGGGTAGCCGGGGCAGCCGATGACCTCGAACGGATGGCCGATCTCGGTCATGGCCCGCAGCAGCGACAGACCGTCGAGGTACTCCCCTGGCTCATCGGCGTCACCGCCGACGACGAACGCGTGGCTCAGCCCGGCCCACCGGGCCCGGTCCAGCAGCTCGGCAAGCCTGCTGCGGTCCGGGATCATCCGCGCCGACAGGTGGGGGATGGCGCGGAAGCCGTCGGACTGCAGTCGGGCTGCCCAGTCGAGCGTCGCGTCCATGCCCTTGGCCGGCGATGCGGTCACCGACACCCGTGCGCCGGGCGGCAGGTGCGGGATCTGGTCGGGCAGGTTCTTGAGTGGAAGCAACTCGAAGATGGGGTCGGCGAGGGCGGCCGCCAGGGCACCTCGCGAGGCCTCGTCCAGGCCGCGCCGGCGGCCGAGCAGCGAAACCATCAGACCTCCGAATCGGGCATCGACGCCTTGCGCTTGACGATGAACTCGAGCAGTGCCTCGTCGATGCCGGGGTCGATCGGGGGCGGCTCGTAGTCGGCCAGCATCCGCTTCCAGACGGTATTCGCCCGCTGCGCGGCATCGAGCCCGCCGTCCTCGCTCCACTGCTCGAACGAGTTGTTGTCCGCGACCTCGGACCGATAGAAGGCCGTCTCGAAGTTGGCCAGGGTGTGGGCAGTGCCGAGGAAGTGCTGCCCCGGCCCGTTGGCACGGATCGCGTCGAGCGCCTGCCCGTTCTCGGACAGGTCCACGCCCTTGACGAAGACCGCCATCATCCCGCACTGGTCGGCGTCGAGGATGAACTTCTCGTAGCCGATGGCCAGGCCGCCCTCGAGCCAGCCCGCCGCGTGCAGGACGAAGTTGACACCGCCAAGGACGGTCGGCTGGAGGGTCGCGGCGCTCTCGTACGCCGCCTGCGCGTCGGCGATCTTGCTCGCCGTCAGGGAGCCTCCGGAGCGGAACGGGACGCCCAGTCGACGGGCCAGGGCAGCCATCACGTAGAGAACTAGCGCCGGCTCCGGCGTCCCGAACGTCGGGGCGCCCGACTGCATCGACATCGAGCTCGCGAACGAGCCCAGCACGACCGGCGCGCCCGGCCGGACGAGCTGGACGAAGGCCAGGCCGGCCAGCGACTCGGCAAGGGTCTGGGCGGCCACGCCGGCCGCCGTCACCGGGGCCATCGCCCCGGCCAGGATGAACGGGGTGATGAGCGTCGCCTGGTTGGCCTCGGCGTAGGCCCGTGCCGCGCCGAGCATCGACGAATCCCAGACGAGCGGCGAGCTCGCGTTGATCAGGCTGAGGATGACCGGGTGGTCCTCGAGGTAGTCGGGCCCGAACGCCAGCCGTGCCATGTCGACGGTGTCGCGCGCCCGTTCCGGCGCCGTGACCGAGCCCATGAACGGCTTGTCGCTGAAGCGGATGTGCGAGTAGACCATGTCGAGGTGGCGCTTGTTGACCGGCACGTCGACCGGCTCGCAGACCGTCCCGCCGCTGTGGTGGAGGTGCGGCGACAGGTAGGCCAGCTTCACGAAGTTGCGGAAGTCCTCGATCGTCCCGTAGCGCCGGCCGCGATCGAGGTCGCGCACGAACGGCGAACCGTAGTTCGGGGCGAACACCGTGTGCATCCCCCCGATCTCGACGTTGTTGGCCTCGTTGCGGGCGTACTGCGTGAACTGCCGCGGTGCGGTCGCCTGGACGATCCGGCGGCACATCCCGCGCGGGAAGCGGACGAGCTCGCCATCCACGTCCGCGCCGGCCTCGCGCAGCAGCCGCCGGGCGTCGGGATCGCCCCGGAACTCGACGCCGACCTCCTCCAGGATGGTGTCGGCGTTGTGCTCGATGAGGGCCAGACCCTCCTCGCCGAGCACTTCGAACGGAGCCATCGTCCGAGTCAGGAACGGGGTCCGCTCGACCTGTGCGTGGAGGCGTGCGGCCCGGCGGCCCTCGCGCCCGCCGCTCCGGCGGGTCGGCATCGTGTCGGTCATCGGTCGCCTCCGGGTCCCGGTCGTGTCGCGGCGGCGGCGCTGGTCGCCGTCGTTCGGGGTCGTCGCTGGGGACGTCGCTGCGGTCGGCCGTCGCCGCCGGTATCGCGGCCCGCCGGTCTGGCCGGCAGCGTCACGACCCGCGCCAGATTCGGGTTCGCTGCCGTCCGGTGGGGGATCGCCATGGCCTCGACGAAGTGGTCCTGGAAGCGCGGCTCGACGGCCGTCTCGATCTTCTCAACCCGGCGCACGACGCCCTCGATCTCGCGGCGAGCCGCCCCGGACAGCAACGCGATGAGGGCGCCGGTCCCGGCGGCGTTGCCGGCCGCGCGGACGTGGTCGAGGTCGCAGTCGGGGATCAAGCCGAGGACCATCGCGTGCAGCGGGTCGATCTGGCTGCCGAACGCGCCGGCCAGCCGCACCTCGTCGACGGCGTCGATGCCGAGCTGGTCCATCAGCAGCCGGAAGCCGGCATACAGGGCGGCCTTGCCCAGCTGGATGGCCCGCACGTCGTTCTGGGTGATGAGGATCCGCGGCCCGTCGTCGTCCGCGTCGTGCAGCAGGTAGCTGAACGTGCGGCCGTCGGCGACCACGCGCGGCGTGCGCGCCGCGAGCGCCCCGTCGATGACGCCGTCGGCGGTGATGACACCGGCCAGGTACAGCTCGGCGATGACCTCGATGATGCCCGAGCCGCAGATGCCGCTGATGCCGGTGCCGGCCGCGATCACCGCCGCGCCGAAGCCGGGCTCGTCCGACCACGCGTCGACGCCGATGACGCGGACACGTGGCTCTAGCGTGGCGCGATCGATCCGGACGCGCTCGATGGCGCCGGGCGCCGCGCGCTGGCCGGCCGAGATCTGGGCACCCTCGAAGGCCGGGCCGGTCGGCGAGGACGCGGCCAGCAGCCGGTGCCGGTCACCGAGGACGATCTCGGCGTTGGTGCCGACGTCGACGACGAGCGTCATCGACGCAGCCTTGTGGGGCTCTTCAGCCAGGATGACGCCGGCGGTGTCGGCGCCGACGTGGCCGGCGATGCAGGGCAGGACGTAGACGCGGGCTCCGGGATGGGCGCGCACGCCGAGCTCCGCGGCGGTCAGGGCGACGGCGGTGTCGGTCGCCAGCGCGAACGGTGCCGAGCCGAGTGGCGTGGGATCGATGCCGAGCAGCAGGTGATGCATGATCGGGTTGCCGACGATCGCCAGCTCCAGGATCTCGGTCCGTTTGATGCCAGCCTTGTTGGCGAGGGCGGCGAGCAGACCGTCGAGCGCCTTGCGCACAGCGGTGGTCAGCTCGGCATCACCGCCGTCATGCATCATCACGTAGCTGACCCGGCTCATCAGGTCCTCGCCGAACCGGATCTGCGGGTTCATCGCCCCGGCACTGGCGAGGATCGATCCGTCGGTCAGGTCGGCGAGGTGCCCGGCGATGGTCGTCGAGCCGACGTCGATGGCGACCCCGAACGCGCGGTCGTGGAAGCCGGGCCACACCCCGATCACGTCGCGCCCGGCGTGGACGGCGACGGTGACCCGATAGCCGCCCGCCGCCAGCGCCGGCTGGAGCGCGCGGATGACCGACAGGTCGGCCTGCAGACCGGTCAGTCCCCACTCGGCCCGGAGCGCATCGAACAGCCGCCCGAGGTCGCCGGTCGGCGTGGCCAGATCCGGTTCCGTGACATCGACCGTATGCAGGCGGACGACCGGGTCCATCTCGAAGGCTCGCGCGGCGAGGTCCTTGCGCACCACCTGGCGATGGACCTGGCTCTCGGGCGGGACATCGACGACCAGGTCGCCGAGCAGCTCGGCCGTGCACGACAGTCGCCGATCGGCCGCCAGCCCGTGGTCCGCGCGATAGGTCGCCTCGAGCTCACCGGCCGGGCTCAGGTGGTCGGGCGCCGAGGTGATGCCGTGCTTGGCGAACGCCCCGAACGCGGGCGTCACCGCACATCGGCCGCAGATCCCGCGCCCACCGCAGACCGAATCGATGTCGACTCCGAGCGCCCGTGCGGCGTCGAGGACGGTCGTGCCCGCCGCCGCGCGGCCACGCCGACCCGACGGGGTGAAGATGACCTGCGGGTCGGCGCTCGCCGAGCCGTCGCTCACGACGCCGCCGTCAGCCGACGACCGGGACATCCAGGCCCGGCACGTCCACGCCCGGCACGTCGCCGGACACTCGCGGCGTCGATCCGTTGCTGGCTGCACCGCGGCGTCGGTTGACCCGCCGGCCTCCAGCCTCGCCCTCGGCCGGTTCGACCCGGAACTGGCGGATCCAGCGGGCGGCGTCGCGGTCGTTGCCCATCAGCACGTCGCTGGCCATGACCGCGTGGCGGACGCCCTCGGCGATCGGGTTGGTGATGGCCGAGGTCAGCCCGGAGGCGATGGCCATGTTGAGGAACGCGGCGTTGATGCCCTCGCGGTTGGGCAGGCCGAAGCTGACGTTGGACGCGCCGCAGGTCGAGTTGACCCCCAGCTCGTCGCGCAACCGCGACAGGATGCGGAAGACCTGTCGACCGGCGCCGCCGAGCGCGCCGATCGGCATGAGCAGTGGGTCGACCACGATGTCGGCGCGCGGGATGCCGTGGTCCGCCGCCCGTTCGACGATCCGCTTGGCGACGGCGAAGCGGACGTCCGGGTCCATCGAGATCCCGGTCTCGTCGTTGCTGATGGCGACGACCGCGCAGCCGTACTTCCGGACCAGCGGCAGGACGCGCTCGAGGCGGTCGTCCTCGCCGGTGACGCTGTTGAGCAGCGCCTTGCCCTGGTAGACCGCCAACCCGGCCTCGAGCCCCTCGACGAACGACGAGTCGATCGACAGCGGCAGATCCGTGAGCGACTGGACGAGCTGGATCGTCCTGGCGAGGATCGCCGGCTCGTCGGCCAGCGGGATGCCGGCGTTGACGTCGAGCATGTGGGCGCCGGCCTCGACCTGGGCGATCGTGTCGCGCTCGACCCGGCTGAAGTCGCCGGCCTTCATCTCCTCGGCCAGCGCCTTGCGCCCGGTCGGGTTGATGCGCTCGCCGATGATGACGAACGGCTGGTCGTCGCCGATGACGACCTCGCGGCTGGCCGAGCTGACGACGGTGCGGGTCATCCCTCGGCCGCCGTGCCCCGACCGTCCCGGCCCTGGGTCTCGTCATGCGCCGGCGCGAGAGCAGGACCGCCCTCGACCCCACCCGCCTGGATGAGCTGCGCGAGCCGGTGCTTGTCGTAATCCGCTTCGAGGCGTTCGGCCTCGGCCGCCACCTCTGCGTCGATCTCCTGGCCGCACGGCCGCTGGGTCCGCCGCCATTCCTCGATGTACTCGTTGTAGGCGCGCTTGCCGGCCCGGCTGGCGGCCTTGTCGATGGCGACCTGGAAGCGCGGGTGGAGGACGATCTTGCTCTGGCGTCGACCGTCCCGGCCGAGGACCTGGGCCGGGATGTCGCGCCACCAGATGACGGTCATCGTGGCCATGACGGTCAGTGCCCTCCGAGCGGCAACAGGGGACGGACGGATGGGGCCGGCTCACCGGCCGCGACCGCGGCGATCGTCGTCGCCAGCTCGCCGTAACCGGTCAGCCGGCGCTCGAAGCGCAGGCCGAGGCGTCGTGCGGCGCGGCGCGCCGTCGCGGTCAAGGCCGGATCGTCGGCCTGGGCGAGGTACACCAGGCGGCGGTAGTTGCCGAAGTAGGTCGTCAGCAGCTCGGGGTGGCGATCGAGCCCGAGGCCGCGGATCACGAGGCGGTCGAAGTTGCGGGCGAGGAAGTCGGTCAGGTAGAACGTGCCCGGCTCCTCGTCGGCGATGCGCGCGAACTCGGCGCTCCCGGCGTAGAACTCGTAGCAGTGCGCCCCGTCGAGGCGTTCGACCCCCTCCTCGGCGATGACCGGGTCAAGCAGGCCGCCGGTGCCGCAATCGGCATAGGCCACGAACACCCGGTCGTAGCCGGGGCGGCGTCTCCGGATCCGCTCGCGGACTGCGGCGGGGATCCCGCCGGGTCGATTGTGGAGCGTGGCCGGCAGGCAGCTGATGTCCACGTTCGGGAGGTCGCGCGTCAGCGTGACGAGCTCGCGAGCGAGCGCGCCGCAGCCGATGACCAGGACGCGCGGCGCCGTGCCGGGGTCAGGCTGGGACGCTGGCGCGCGCACGTCGCTCGTCGATGAGACGGCGGGCGGTCTCGGCCGCCACGCCCGCATCGCGACAGTAGGCATCGGCCCCGACGGCCATCCCGAATTCCTCGTTGAGCGGCGCGCCGCCGACGAGCACGATGTAGTCGTCGCGCATCTCGCGGTCCTTGAGCGTCTGGACCACGACCTTCATGTACGGCATCGTCGTGGTCAACAGCGCCGACATGCCGAGGATGTCCGGCTTGTGCTCGGTCAGGGCATTGATGAACTTGTCGGCATCGGTATTGATGCCGAGGTCGATGACCTCGAAGCCGGCGCCCTCGAGCATCATCCCGACGAGGTTCTTGCCGATGTCGTGGATATCGCCCTTGACCGTCCCGATGACGACCTTGCCGACCGGCTCCGCGCCGGTCTCCGCGAGCAGCGGCCGAAGGATGGCCATGCCGGCCTTCATCGCGTTGGCGGCGAGGAGGACCTCGGGCACGAACAGGATGCCGTCGCGGAAGTCGATGCCGACGATCTTCATGCCCGCCACGAGCGCATCGTCGAGGACCCTGGTCGCCGAGAAGCCGCGCTCCAACAGGATGTTCGTGCCCTGCACGATCTCGTCCTTCATACCGTCGTACAGGTCGTTGTGCATCTGTTCGACCAGCTCATCGTCGGACAGGCTGGTGAGGTCGATGTCCTGATAGTCGTCGGTCATCGGTGGGTGCTCCCGGGATCCGTGTCACGGACTGGCTCGGCTGCCGCGGGGGGTTCCACATCGTGGAACCGTGCCGTATGATGGAACCCGCGACCGCGAATCTAGCCCAGCGAGGATGCGATGTCCAGCGTCCAGTCCATCAGTCGTGCGTTCACCGTGTTGTCGGCGCTCGGCGACGGCCCGCTCGGCGTGACCGATGTGGCCGATCGGGCCGGCCTGCCGAAGTCGACCGCGGCGCGCCTGCTGGCCTCGCTCGTCGGCGAAGGGGCGGTCGAGCAGGTGCCCGGGGACACGTCGTATCGACTGGGTCCCCGGCTGATCACGCTGGCGGGCGGGTTCAGCCTGGTTCGGTCGCTCACGACGATCGCGCGACCCGTGCTGACCGAGCTGGCGGCCACGTCCGGGGAAGCCGCCGGCCTGGGAATCCCCGACGGCGACCTCGTCCACTACATCGACCAGGTCGACACGCCCAACCCGGTGGTCGTCCGCGACTGGACTGGCGCGCGCGCACCGTTGCACGCCGTTTCGTCCGGACAGGTGCTGCTCGCGTTCCGCACCCCCAACGCGATCGATCGCTACCTGGAGCGTCCGCTCGAGCGCTTCACGGCCCATACGCTCGCTGAGCCCGACGAGCTGCGGACGCGCCTCCACGATGTCCGGCGCCACGGCTACGCCTGGGCGATCACCGAGTTCGACGGCGATATCTCGTCCGTGGCGGCGCCGATCGCCGACGGGTCGGGCGAGGTGATCGCCGCCGTCCACATCCACGGACCGGCCTACCGATTCCCGACGCCCGGGAGCGAGGCCGACCTGGCCGCATCGGTGGTGACGGCGGCGGCGCGGATCGCGGCGGGACTGCGGGAGACGTAGCTCCCGGGGAAGCCGATGGACGGCGGCGACGGCCGGCGGTTACGCCTCGGGAGCCGCGCTGGCGGCGGGCGCGACGGGCGCCGCGGCCGCGCCGACGGGCTCGAGGTCGATCGTGCGGACCTGGCGGGTCTTGCCGGCCTCGGTCCGGACGACGGCGGATGGGATCACGCCGCTGGTCAGCTTTTCGATGACGGCGGTCTCACCGGAATACAGGCCGGTGCCCGCGATGCGCACGCGCGCCCCGACGGAGAAGCCCGCTCTGCCCTTGGTGGCGTTCAGATCGATGGTCGCGACGGTGGGGCGCACGTACGGTGCGTCGGTCGGGAGCCCCGTCGCTGGGGCGGGTCGATTGGCGGTCTTGGCCGGCGGGTAATTCACCTTCCGTTTTCGCATTCGGTCTCCTGTAGCCGCGTTGGGTCCCGGTCTGCCGGGACGTGACGATGCGAACCATCGCACACCTTGGCAAGGGGGGCGATGGCGCCCGCCCGACCCGTCGGCGCCGGGCGAGTCAGTCGGTCGAGGGCTTGGCTGCCTTCCTGATCCTGACGGTCTTGGTCTCGACATCCGCCGCCAGGGCGGCCGCGGCTTCGGCCGCCGAGGCTGCCGCCTCGTCGAGTGCGTCGGCCACCGGGTCCGTCATCGTCATCGTCGATGGCTCATCGGGCGCGACGCGCGCGTCGGACATCTGGGCGTTGACCATCTGCTGGATCTCTCGTGTCCGCGTCTCGAACTGGTCGCCCAGCTCACCGAGCTTGCGATCGACCCGATAGCGATCGCGGAACTGCTCGCCCGAGCGAGACAGGTACCAGGCGGCCGCTCCCGCGGCCAATGCGACGCCGGTGACGACCCCGCTGAAGAAGCCCATCGATCCCTCCCGATGCCTGATCACGAGCTGGCTGGACTGGGAGTGTAGCGTCCTGCCGTGGCGGCTCCGGCCGGGAGACCGGATGGCATGCGTCCGCGATCAGCTCGTGCGGCGGATCTCCGCCGTGATGGCCGGGACGATGGCATGCACGTCGCCGACCACGGCGTAGGTCGCCCGGCCGAAGATCGGCGCCTCGGGGTCCTTGTTGATGACGAGGATCCGCTTGGCTGACTTGCAGCCGACGATGTGCTGGATGGCCCCGCTGATCCCACACGCGATGTACAGATCCGGTGCGATCCGGGCACCGGTCTGGCCGATCTGCTCGGCGTGCGGTCGCCAGCCGAGGCTCGTCGCCACACGCGACACGCCGATCGCACCGCCGAGGAGCGTGGCGAGCTCCTCGAGCATCGCGAATCCCTCGCTGCTGCCGATCCCGCGGCCGCCGCCGACCACGACCTTGGCGTCGGTCAGCGAGATGCGATCGGTGGCCGCCGGCACGGTCCGGGCGACCCGCACGCGCATGTCCGCATCGGTCAGCTCGGGCGTCACCTGCTGCACGGCAGCCGGCTGGGCCGCCGGATCGGGCTCGCTCGCGGGGACCCCGTGGGGGGCGACCGTCAGGAGATGCGGCGTTCCGTCGAGCCAGGCCTCCTCGAGCAGACTGCCGGCCCAGCGCTGACGGGTCACCGTCCAGCGTTCGCCGAGATCGACGCCGACGACGTTGGCGGCCAGCGGCAGACCCGTCCGCGCGGCGACGTGGGCGAGCACCTCCGTGCCCCGCTCGCTGCCGGCCGTGATGACGGCGTCGTAGCCGCCGGCGGCGATGACACCGCCGAGCGCCGAGGCCCACGCCATCGGCGCATAGGCATCGAGTCGGTCGTGGCGGACGACGTGCGCGGTGGACACCCCGTACGCACCAAGGCTGCCGGCCACCGCCTCGGCACCGGCCCCGATGACGACCGCCTCGACGCCGACGCCGAGTCGCCCGGCCAGGTCGCCGGCCAGGGCCAGCGCCTCCAGGCTGAGCCGGTCGGGCCGCCCGGCGTCGTGCTCCACGAGCGCGAGGATGCCGCTCACAGGACACCGATCTCGCGCAGGATCTCGACGACCCGCGGTGCGGCCTCGGGACCGGTCCCGAGGATCTCGACGCTCGCCGACTGCTCGACCGGCACGGACAGCCGGATCAGCTCCGGCCCGAGTGGTCGGCGCTCGGGGGTCACGTGCTCGATGTCCTTCTTCTTCGCGCGGAGCCGACCGGGCACCGACGGGTAGCGCGGCAGATTGATGCCCTCGCGGACCGAGACGACGGCCGGGAGCTCGATGTCGAACTCCTCCCAGCCACCGGCGGCCTGCCGCCGGACGGTGGCCGAGCCGCCGTCGATGGCGAGCCCCTTGGCGCCGCTGACGATCGGCCGGTCCAGCGCGTCGGCGACCCGGATGCCGACCTGGAATCCGCCCGAATCGGCCGATTCGTTGCCGAACAGGATGACGTCGAACGGGCCGTCCGCCGCCTCGAGGCCACGGATGGCGTCGACGATGGCGCTCGCCGTCGCACCCGGATCCCAGTCGCTGCCGTCGGTCTCGAGGAGGACGGCCCGCTCGATCCCGATGGCCATCGCGTCGCGAAGCTGGTCGACCGCGCTGGCCGGCCCAAGGGTCAGCACGACCGATGTCCCACCGTGCGTCTCGACGATGCGGACCGCCTCCTCGACGGCGCACTCCTCGTGCGGGCTGATGGTGAAGCCGAGGTAGCGCGTGTCGATGTCGCGCGCGTCGGCGGTCAGGCTGATCTGTCCGCCGGTGGCCGGGACGCGCTTGACGCAGACGAGGATGCGCATCAGGACCGCACCCTCATCCCCGGATCCGCTCGTTGTCGGGATCGAACAGCGGCGTGCTGCCGGCCACGGCGACGGTCACCGGATAGCGGTCGCCGAAGTACTCGACCAGCAGTCGCGTCCCGACCACCGCCTGGGCCGGCGGCAGGTAGGCCATCAGCAGGTGCTTGCCGACGGACGGCCCGGAGCCGGCGCTGGTGACGTACGAACGCCGGCCCTTGGTGTCGACCAGCGGGCTGCCATCGAGCGACAGGATCGGCTCCTTGCCGAGCATGTAGCGCTCGACGCCCGCCGGCGAGCGGGGATCGTCGAGCGTGAGCGTCGACAGGACCGCGGCGGGTTCTGTTGCCCGCTGTTCGAGGTAGGCGGCCTTGCCCACGAAATCGGCGTCCTTGACCCTCGGCCGGGTCATGCCCGCCTCGACCAGGTCGAACTCATGCTCGAGCTCGGCGCCGTGCGCGCGATAGCCCTTCTCGATCCGGCCGGTCGTGCCGTACACCCCGATGCCGACCGCTGCGACGCCGTGTGGCTGGCCCGCTTCCCAGAGCGTGTCCCACAGCCGCAGGCCCTGCTCCATCGGCGCGTAGATCTCCCAACCGAGTTCGCCGACATACGAGATGCGCGAGGCGAGGGCGCGCACGCCATCGATGTCGATGGTCCGCGCGGTGCCGAACGGGAAGCCGGCGTTCGACACGTCGTCGCTGGTGGCCGATGCCACCAGGTCGCGGGCCCGTGGCCCCCACACCCCGAGCGTGTACCAGGCCGACGTGACGTCATGGATCTGGGCCGACCCGTCACCCGGCAGGTGATCGACGAACCACTTCAGGTCGCGCCGGCCCATCCCGCCGCCGGTGACGACCCGGAACAGGTCGTGGCGCAGTCGGATGATCGTGAGGTCCGCCACGATGCCGCCGGCCGGGCTGAGCAACGGCGTGTAGATCACCCGCCCGACCGGAACGTCGACCTGGTTGACGACGAGGCCCTGGAGGTAGGCCATCGCGCCCGGCCCGCTGACGTCGAAGATCGCGAAGGCGGCCAGATCGACCATCCCGACCCGGTCGCGCATGGCGAGATGCTCGGCGTTGACGATCGGCGACCACCAGCGCGATTCCCATTCGGCCGCGCGTGGCATGACCCGGTCGCCGTACTCCTCGAGGAGGCGCTCGTTGGCGCCGTACCAGAACGGTCGCTCCCAGCCAGCCGCCTCGAAGAACGTCGCCTGGAGCTCCACCTGTCGGCGGTGGATCGGGCTGAGCCGGACGTCGCGGTTGCTGGCCCACTGCTCCATGGGGTGGACGATGCCGTAGGTCTTGTTGAAGCCCTCGGACGTGCGGGCCGCGATGTGCTGTGCGGTCTTCTGATGGTCGTAGAACCGGGCGATGTCGGACGCGTGCAGGTCGATCTCCGAGCTGCCGTGGGTCATCCACTCGGCGACCGCCTTGGCGATGCCCGGCGCCTCCTTGATCCAGATGGCCGCGGCGGACCACAGGCCCTTGACCTCCGGCGTCTCGCCGAGGATCGGCATGCCGTCCGGTGTCAGCGACAGGAGACCATTGATCGCGTGACGGATGCCGACGCGCTCGTCGCCCAGGACGTCGGGCACGAGCTCGAGGGCATCCTCCATCTGCGGCTCGAAATCGTCCTGGGTGAACGGCAGCTCCGTCGGCGACAGCGCCGACTGGGCGATCGACGGGATGTCGTCGGCGTCCATGAGGATCGCCCGATGAGCGTACGACCCGACTTCGAGGTCGCCACCGTGCTGGCGTTCGTACATGTTGGTGTCCATGTCGCGGACGATCGGAAACGAGATCTCGCCGACGGTGTCCGCCAGCTGCGGGACCGGGCCGACGCTGATCATCTGGTGGACCGCCGGAGTCAGCGGGATGCTGGCGCCGGCCATCTTCGCGATGCGCGGGCTCCATACGCCGCAGGCCACCACCACGGTGTCGGTGTCGATATCGCCGTGATCGGTCCGGACCCGGGTCACCCGACCGTCGACGACGTCGATGGCGGTCACCTCGGTCGAGGCCGAGATGGTCAGGGCGCCGAGCTCCTGGGCACGCTCGCGCATGATCGTGCCGGCGCGGAGTGAGTCGACCACCCCGACGTCGGGCGTGTGGAAGCCGCCGAGGATGACCGTTTCGTCGAGGTACGGGACGAGGGCCTTGACCGCGGCCGGGTCGAGCAGCTCGGACTCGATGCCCCACGAGCGCGACGACGCCATGCGGCGCTTGAGCTCCTCCATCCGTTCCGGAGTGCGCGCGACCTCGATGCCACCGCTCCGGGTGAAGACCCCCATCTCTTGGTACTGCGCGACCGAATCGAGGGTGAGCGCCGTCATCTCCTTGGAATGGTCGGTCGGGAAGATGAAGTTGGAGGCATGGCCGGTCGATCCGCCGGGATTGGGCAGCGGCCCCTTGTCGAGCAGGACGATGTCGCGCCAGCCGAGGCGCGCCAGGTGGTAGGCCATGCTGTTGCCCACGATGCCGGCGCCGATGACGACGACCCTGGCGCGTCCCGGGAGCGTGCTCATGAGGTTCCTCGCTGTTCGCGGGCACGTTGCAGTCGTTGCAACGGCGTTGTCACATCTGCGACACTACACCGGCGATGGTACACGAGCGACGCAACCCACCGACACGCCGCCCCGGGGTCGAGCGCATCGCCGCGGCCCTCGAGGTCGTGGGCGCCCGGGGTTGGGTCAGCGCTGCAGATCTGGCGGCCGAACTCGGGGTGGACCGCAGCACCGGATGGCGGCTGGCGCGCTCGCTCGAAGGGATCGGCTGGCTGCAGCACGATCGCGTCAGCCGACGCTATCGGCTGGGCCTGCGGCTGTTCGAGCTCGGGACGCGTGCCCTCGACGGATTCGACATCCGGGCCGAGGCCCGGCGGGTCATGGCCGAGCTCGTGTCGGCCACCGGGGAAAGCGCAGATCTGGCGGTGCGTGACGGCGATGCGGCGGTCTTCGTCGACACC
The DNA here is from genome assembly GCA_035692005.1 of Candidatus Limnocylindrales bacterium. Taxonomy (GTDB): domain Bacteria; phylum Chloroflexota; class Limnocylindria; order Limnocylindrales; family CSP1-4; genus SPCO01. The sequence goes on from DASSII010000035.1 coordinate 14,425, forward strand.
ATCGACGGGACCAACGAGGTGCGCGCATTCACGCGCAGCGGACAGCGCGCCGGCCTGCACGCCATCGCCGCCGGCAAGGTCTTCCTGGCACACATGCCGCAGGTGGAGGTCGACGCCTACCTGCGCGGACCGCTCGATGCCTACGCACCCGCCACGATCACCGACCCCGCGACCCTGAGGGATGTGATCGCGCTCACCCGTCGACGTGGCTGGGGCGACAACCGCGGGGAGCTCAATCCCGAAGCCGGAGGACTGGCCGTGCCGATCCTCGACGCCGGCGGTGCGTGTGTCGCCGCCCTTGGTCTCAACGTGCCGCTGATGCGCATGGGCGACGAGAACGTGACGCGCCTGATCGGCGAGCTGTTGGCGGCGACCCGACGCCTGACCGTGAACTGACCTTCGGGGGGCGGGGCGCGGTGGGGCGGGGCGCGGGGGCGGGGCGCGGCCGCCGGGGGCGGGGGCGCGGCCGGCCGGGCACCTGTCTCGCCCCGTCCGGTGCGGTGCGCGGGCCGCCGCCTTGACGCCCGATCCATGGCCACGGACCCTGATGCCATCCAGCGAGAGGGATGAGCGCGTGCCGAGTCTGTACATCGACGGCGAATGGGTGGCATCGGGCGACGGCACCTGCAGCCCGGTCGTCAACCCGAGCGACGGCTCGACCGTGACCGAGGTCGACGTCGCGACCGACGCACAGGTCCAGGCGGCGATCGCCGCTGCTCGCCGCGCCTTCGATGCGACCGACTGGCCGCGCACCCCGACCGGTGAGCGCGCCGCGCTCCTGGACCGGGTCGCGGACCTGCTCGACCGCGACCTCGAGGAGCTCGCCCGCGCGGAGACGACCAACACCGGCAAGGCCATGCGCGAGAGCCGCTGGGACATCGCCGACGTCGCCCGGGTGTTCCGCTACTACGCTGATCTCGCCGACAAGGAGGCGGGCCGCCTGGTCGATACGAGTTCGCCGACCGCGCTGTCGCGGATCGTCTACGAGCCGGTCGGCGTGTGCGCGCTGATCGGGCCGTGGAACTACCCGCTGCTCCAGATGTCGTGGAAGATCGCTCCGGCCCTCGCCGCCGGCAATACCGCCGTGATGAAGCCCGCGTCGCTGACGCCACTGACGGCCATCCACCTGACGCGGCTGCTCGAGGAGGCCGGCGCGCCGCGCGGGGTCGTCAACCTCGTCCTCGGGCCCGGCGCGCGGGTCGGTCAGGCGCTTGCCGATTCGCCCGATGTCGACCTCGTGTCGTTGACCGGAGGCATCGAGGCCGGACGGGCGCTCCTGCGGGGCGCGGCGGTGAACGTCAAGCGGGTCGCCCTCGAGCTCGGTGGCAAGAGCCCCAACATCGTGTTCGCCGACGCCGACTTCGAGACGGCGGTCGACAACGCGCTGACCGCCGCATTCGTCCATTCCGGCCAGGTCTGCAGCGCGGGTTGCCGGGCCATCGTGCAGGACGACATCTACGACGCATTCGTGGCGGCGGTCGCCGAACGGGCGGACCGCATCCATCTCGGGCACGGCGCGGATGATGCGACGGAGGCCGGAGCGTTGATCTCCGCGGAGCACCGGACCAAGGTCGAGGGCTACGTCCAGGGCGCGATCGATGCCGGCGCGCGGCTCATGGCCGGCGGCCGTCGCCCATCCGAGCCTGAGTTGCAGGCCGGCTTCTTCTACCGCCCGACCGTCTTCGCCGATGTTCGCGCCGACATGCGCATCGTGCGCGAAGAGGTGTTCGGGCCCGTCCTCACGGTCGAGCGATTCACGACCGAGGACGAGGCGATCGCGCTCGCCAACGACACGACATACGGCTTGGCCGGAGCCGTCTGGACGGCCGACGCCGGTCGGGCACAGCGCGTGGCCGGTCGACTGCGCCACGGGACCGTCTGGATCAACGACTACAACACGTACCTGCCGCAAGCCGAGTGGGGCGGCTTCAAGCAGTCTGGCATCGGCCGCGAACTCGGTCCGAGCGGCCTGGACGAGTACCGCGAGGCCAAGCACATCTGGCAGAACACGGCGCCGGGCCCGACGGGCTGGTTCGGCGGGTAGCGCCGGGTCCGGCGCCCGATCCACGGTCCGCGCAGCGCCCGATCCACGGTCCGCGCAGCGCCTGGGCCCGGCACGGGCCCGGGGCCTCGGGCCTCTGGGGGTCGGTACTTGCATCCCATGACGCTATGGGCGATCGAGCGCGTCCCGTAGGCCCCGCGCAGGGCATGACGCGCCGCGTTCTTGCATCGGGTGCACGAACGGGGCCGATCCGGCGGTGATCCAGGAGCCCGTTCGTCGATAGCGTCACCGGGTGCAAAAGCGCACTCCGCGCAGGCCAGTCCTGATCGCGGCGCAGGCCCAGCCCGTCACGATGACTCGGCCCGGTCACACCCGGTGTGCCGCGGCGACGACGGGCCGCGACGACGACGGGCCGCGGCGACCACGGGCCGCGACGACGGCCCCGACGACGACGAGCCGCGACGACCACGGGCCGCGACGACCACGGGCGACGACGAGGGGCCGCGACGACGACCGCAGATCACGCCCCGGAACGTCGAAGCGGGGGCGCCGCGAGCGACGCCCCCGCCGAACCGGTCGGGACGCTACTCCGCCGGGATCTCCGCGTGGATGGCATCGAGATCGATGCCCTGCGACTTGCGGTACAGCCTCGAGCCGACGTACAGCAGCGCGGCCGCGCCGTAGACGACCCCGAGGAACTTGATCGACTCGGCGTTGCCGACGCCGATGCCGTACAGCGGATCGGTCAGCCACAGGTAGATGGCCCACGCCAGGATCACCGAGATGATGAGCGCGGACCCGCTGATGGCCACCTTGAGGTGCGCCACGGACGAGTTCTCGAACAGGCTCGGTTTGTACCAGGGCAGGATCGTCGCGGCGACGGTGCTGCCCAGGAAGGTCACCGCGATCACCAGCGTCGCGTCCAGCGTCCACGCCCGGACATCGGCCGAGTAGGAGTACAGGACGCTGACGATGATCGCCGGGACCATGATGTAGAACAGCGCGACGATCGGCACCGCCCGACGTTCCGAGACGCGCGCCGCGCTCTCCGGCAGGACGCGATCGAACGCCGCCGCGAAGATCATCCGTGTCGACGACAGGAACAGCGTGCCGGACCAGCCCAGGAACCACGCCGCGAACAGCACGACCATGGCGATCTGGAAGATCCGGTTGTCGATGAGATAGGAGACCAGGAGCGGCGGGTAGCTCCAGATCGGGACCGTCGGGTCGGTCGTCGTGTAGCCGTAGAACCAGTTGATGAAGTTGACGTTCGTGGCGTTGAAGAACAGCCAGCCGAACGTCTTGGCGGCCAGCAGCACGAACGCCACGGCCAGGCCGGCGGTGACCCAGATCCCGCCGAGCATGCCGCGCAGGACCTTGCGGAAGTCGCCTGAACCACGGACCTCGCCGTACAGCGTCGAGCCCCAGTTCGGGTACAGGATCCAGAACAGCATGAACGGGATCATCGCGAGCGTGGCCTGGATGGTCGCGCCGAAGTCGGAACCCATCGCCAACGGGTCGAGGGAGCCGGTGAACGCGTCGTTCGTCGCCGCGTCGGCAAGGGTCTTGTCGTACGCACCGGATACGCCGAACAGTGAGCTCGACGCGCGGTCGAATGCCGCCTGGAAATCGGCCTGGGACGACACCAGCATGAGCACGAACATGATCGCGAGCCCGAGCAGGCCGGCGTACAGGCACCAGCGCTGGATGCGAGCGTAGCCCGCCATCCCGAGCGCCACGAGTCCCGAGGTCAGGGCGATGACGATCAACGAGACCACGAGGGTGCCGGTGTCCGAACCGAAGAAATCGACGCCGGCGCTCGAGCCGAAGAGGGCCGCCAGCGGCTGGAAGAACTCGAGCTTGAGGATGGCGCCGTAGATCGGCGCCCACATCGCCAGGATGAACCACCAGCCCGTCGCCGCGAGGACGAAGCCGATGCCGCCATTGAGACTGCCGATCCAGCCACCGACGACGAGACCGACGACGCCGGCGATGATCGAGGTCGTGCCGTCCAGGCCCAGCGCCCCACCCACCAGATAGCCAGCGACACCGAACACGATGGCCCCGGCCACGATGCCGGGCAAGCCATCGAGGATGCGGCTCTGCCAGACGTAGTCGCCACCCGCCCGGGGCATGACCGCGATGAGCCCGGCGTAGGTGATGGCCAGGAACGTGACGGCGACCGCGGCCAGGACGATCGACAGCACCGGCGATGCCGCGGGCACGTAGGCGAAGACCGCCAGGCTGTAGAACATGCCGAGGGTGACGAGGTTGACGGACATGAACGAGTAGCTGAACGCGTCGAAACCGGACCACCCCTTTACGAGACCCGTCGCGTTCCTGAGGAACAACGCCGGGTTCGCAGTGGTACCCGAAGCCATGCTTCCCTCCTCTTGCCCCCCTCCCTGCAACCGAGAGATGTGATCAGCCGTTGATCAGCAGATAGCGCTTCACCTCGCCTTTCTTGGGATCCAGGTCGACGATGGCGGCCTGGAGCACCCCGTCCTCATACGTGCTGCCGGGGTTCAGCGCGAGGGTCCGGCCGATCTTGACCGCGCCGCGTCCCTCGTGGATGTGCCCGTGGAGTGACAAGACCGGACCGTAGTCGCTGATGGCGTCGCGCACGGCGCGCGACCCGACCGGGATGAGCGCCTGGCCGCCGGCGACGTACTTGAGGTCCGCGTCGAGCTTGGGCGCCGAGTCGAGGTTCGAGCCGTACGGCGGCGCGTGGAAGTTGAAGATGGCTCGGCGCGGGTCGGGCACCGCCGCGACGAGGCTGTCGATCCGGGCGCGCAGTTCGTCTTCGGGCAGTTCGCGGTAGGTGTTCCACGGGGTCGGGTTGGCCCAGCCGGTCGACACCAGGCTGAACTCGTCGAGCGCGATCGCATTGCTCTCGCCGAGCTCGACGTGCTCGGCCGCGTCGATGAGCGGATCGATCTCGAAGATGTCGTCGTTGGCCGGCGACACGATGCAGCGGATGCCCGTGCCCTGCAGCTTCGAGTCGGCGATCCCCATCCAGCGCTCGACCGAGGCGAGCATGACTTCCTTGAACCGCCGGTCGACGACGGCCGGGTCCGACGACCACTCGGCGAGTTCGTCGCGGCCCATCCGCACCGGGTAATAGCCGCGGTCCGAGATGCGCTTCTCCATCGCCTGCAGCTCGTCCTCGCCGGTCAGGCGATGTGGCTGTTCCTGGAGGGTCAGGTCCCACGACCCGCTGCCGTCCTCGACGATCGGCACCATCGCCTTGCCGGTCATGTCGCCACCCATCACCAGCACGTCCGCCTTGTGGAAGGCCCCGGCATTGAGGAACTTGCGCCAGCACACGTCCGACCCGTGGATGTCGGTCGCAAAGAAGATCCTCATGGCGGCGTGTGCCCGACTTCTTCGGGCTGGTTGTACCAGGCGACCCGTTCGCCGACCCGCGCCCGGAGCTTCCAGCGGGCCGACTTGGGCGCAGCCTCGATCGCGTCCATGAGCGCGCTGATCTGGGTGGCGGGGTCGTACAGGACAGCGCGGTTCTGCCCGACATCGAGATCCTCGGGCTTGAACTCCGTGGCCAGGAACTGACGAAGCACTTCGAGATTGCGCGTCACCGTGCGCCACCAGCCCCAGTCATTGGCGGTGATCTCGACCACCCGCGGCACGTTGATGGCGCCCATCCCGTGATGCGCATCCGGCGCGCCGTCGTCGCTGCCCAGCGGATGCTCCGCGAGCAGCACGAGCGCATCGAGCACGTCCTTGCGATTGATGTTGACGACCTGCAGCTTCGACAGCAGCAGTTCCGCCAGCGGAAGGGTCGGACGCGAGCGGTCGAGCCGCCGACCGAAGTCCAGGCGGTGGCACATCTCGAGCGTGTCGACGATGACGTCGACCGGTCGATGGCGTGGGACGTCGACGAAGTAGGCCTGCTTGCTGCCGAACAGCGCGTTGTGCTGACGGTCCGGGGTGTAGCCCTCACGAGCGAGCAGTTCGTAGAACGCTGAGCGGTCGCGGGACGTCGTGACGAAGTCGAGATCCACCTCGGTCCGTCGGGTCCGTGCCGTCCAGTCGGGGGCGTGCGCCCGAACCGCCATGCCGCCCATCAGCCGCACGGTCAGGCCGGCCGCTTCGGCCACATCGACGACGCGCAGCGATTCCGCCAGCGGATCGGCCAGGGTCTGCGGTTCGCCAGGGACGCCAGGGTCGGTCGTCATCGCGTTCCTTCCCGCGTGCTGCGCTCCCGCCGGGGCGGGCACGCGGTCGAGTATAGGGCGGCCGGACCGGGCGGCGACCAGCCCGGGGCGCGGCGCGTCGGTATCCTGACCGGACCCATGGCCCACACGCCGCGCGTCGCGATCATCGGAGCGGGCATCGTCGGTTGCTCGCTGGCCGACGAGCTCGCGCTGCGCGGCTGGTCCGACGTGACCGTCATCGAACAGGGCCCGCTGTTCCGGACCGGTGGTTCGACCAGCCACGCGCCGGGCATCATCTTCCAGACGAACGTGTCCCAGACGATGACCGGCTTCGCCCGCTACACCATCGACAAGGCCGCGTCATTGACGCTCGATGGGCGGCCCTGTCTGGACCAGGTCGGCAGCCTCGAACTCGCCCTGACGCCGGAGCGGATGGCTGAGCTCGAGCGACGCCGCGATGTCGTCGAATCGTGGGGGCTGACCGGCCGGGTGATCGACCCCGACGAGACCGCGCGCCTGTGGCCGCTCGTCGACCGGGACGCCATCCTCGGTGCCTATCACCTGCCGACCGACGGATTGACCGACGCCGTGCGCGTGTCGGAGGCGCAGGCGCGACGGGCGATGGAGGCCGGCGTCGTGTTCGTGGGCGACCACACCGTGACCGGCATCCGGGCCGACGACGGCCACGTCCGTGCCGTCATCACGGACCACGGCGAGATCGAGGCCGACATCGTGGTCTGCGCCGCCGGCATCTGGGGCCCGCGCATCGGGGCGATGGTCGGGATGACGGTGCCCCTCCAGCCGCTCGCCCATCAGCTCAGTTGGACGACGATCCTGCCCGAGGTCGTGGCCTTCGAGATCCCCCGGGATCGAGCTGCCATCCACCCGAACATCCGGGTCCAGGACCGCGACATGTACCTGCGCGAGTACGCGGATCATCTGGCGGTCGGCGGCTACGGCCACGTGCCGATGCCGATCGATCCGGCCGACATCCTGCATCCGCGCGATGCGCCGGTGATGCCATCGGTCCTGGCGTTCACCCCGGACACCTTCGCCGAGACGTGGGGCTGGGCGCAGGACCTCGTCCCGGCACTGCGCGCGCCGGGCGTGGGCATCGATCACGGCATCAACGGGATCTTCTCGTTCACGCCCGACGGGATGCCGCTGATGGGCGAATCCGCGGATGTCGCCGGGTTCTGGCTGGCCGAAGCCGTGTGGGTCACCCACTCGGCCGGCGTGGCCAAGGCGATGGCCGAGTGGCTGGTCGATGGTGGCTCCACGACCGACCTGCACGAGTGCGACCTCGCCCGGTTCGAGGCCCATCAACTCGCGCCGACGTACATCGCCGCACGCGGCATCCAGAACTACGTCGAGGTCTACGACATCGTCCATCCCCTCCAGCCGATGGAGGATCCGCGACCGCTGCGCGTGTCGCCGTTCCATGACCGGCAACAGGAGCTGGGGGCGTCCTTCCTCGAAGCGGCCGGCTGGGAGCGGCCGCAGTGGTACGGGGTCAACGAGGCACTCCTCGGCCGCTACGACATCCCCGGCCGGAATGCCTGGGCGGCCCGCTACTGGCACCCGATCGTGGGCGCGGAGGCGCGCGCCACCCGCGACGGGGTCGCGCTCGTCGACATGACCGCGCTGAAGCGGATCGAGGTGACCGGTCCCGGGGCGCTCGCGTTCCTCGATCGGCTCACGACGAACCGTCTGGATCGGCCGGTGGGGGCGGTCACCTACAGCCTGATGCTTGACCAGCGCGGCGGGATCCGCAGCGACCTCACCATCGCGCGGCTCGGCCCGCAGCGATTCCTGATCGGCGCGAACGGCCAGCTCGACCTGGCGGTCCTGGTCCGACAGGCACCGCGCGATGGCAGCGTCGTCGTCCGCGACATCACGGCCGGTACGTGCTGCATCGGATTGTGGGGACCCCGGGCCAGGGACGTCCTGGCGTCCGTCACCGACGCGGACGTGTCGAATGGGGCGTTCGGCTACTTCCGGGCCCGCGACCTGTGGGTCGGCAACGTGCCGGCGACGGCCGTCCGGCTGTCCTACGTCGGCGAGCTCGGCTGGGAGTTGGCCACCTCCGCGGACCTCGGGGCGAAGCTATGGGACACGCTCTGGGCCGCCGGTCAGGCCCACGGCATCATCGCCGCGGGTCGGGGCGCTTTCGGCAGCCTGCGGCTCGAGAAGGGCTACCGCTCGTGGGGCACCGACATGACGACCGAGCATGACCCGTACGAAGCCGGCCTGGGCTTCGCGGTCCGGATGGACAAGGGCGACTTCGTCGGTCGGGCGGCCCTGGTGGGGCGGTCCGACACGACCGTCAGCCGACGACTCGTGCCACTGCTGATCGCCGACCGGGAGGCGGTGGTCATGGGCAGGGAGCCGGTCCGGGTCGACGACCGGCCGTCCGGCTACGTCACGAGCGCCGGGTACGGCTACTCGATCGATGCGCCGATCGCCTACGCCTGGCTGCCCGCGGCGGCCGCCCAGCCCGGTCGAGCCGTGACCATCCGCTACTTCGGCGAGTCGGTCCCGGCCACGGTCGCCACCGATCCGCTGTTCGATCCCGGCGGGACCCGCCTGCGCGGATGAACCGCTCGCGCGCGCGACCGCGACCCGCTATCGTGGCGCGCACGCCGCGTCGGCAAGGCCGTCGCACGGGGTCTTGACGCATCGCTGGCGCGGCTGTGGAATGCACCGAAACGCGTCCAGGACATCGACCACGCCCCGGCCGTGCGGGGCGGCCCGCGCTGAGGAGGGCCCGGGCCCGGCTTGTGCGATCACGCATTGCATCGATCTGGAGGAACGACGTTGACAACCAAGCGCACCCTGACTCGCGTTGCGGGTCTCCTGGCTGCGTCGGCGATCGTCTTCGCCGCCTGTAGCACGACACCGGGAACCTCGACGGCCCCGTCGGCCGCCGCCTCGTCCGCCGCGCCATCGACCGGCGGCTCCGTGGAGCCGTCCGCGTCCGCCGGCGGCTCGATGGACGCGCTCATCGCCGCGGCCAAGGCCGAGGGCAACCTGACCACCATCGCCCTGCCCCACGACTGGTGCAACTACGGCGAGGTGATCCAGGCGTTCAAGGACAAGTACGGCATCGCCGTCAACGAGCTCAACCCGGGCGGCAGCTCCGGCGACGAGATCGAGGCGATCAAGGCCAACCAGAACAACCCCGGACCGCAGGCTCCGGACGTCGTCGACGTCGGGTTCTCGTTCGGCGAGGACAACAAGGACCTCTACGAGCCGTACAAGGTCGCCACCTGGGACAGCATCCCGGAGTCGGCCAAGGATCCCAACGGCGCGTGGTACGGCGACTACTACGGGGTGATGTCGTTCACGACCAACACCGCCGTGCAGGCCAACCCGCCGAAGGACTGGGCGGATCTGCTCAAGCCCGAGTACAAGGGCCAGATCGCGCTCGACGGCGACCCGCGGACCTCGAACCAGGCGATCCAGGCCGTCTACGCCGCTGCCCTGGCCAACGGCGGTTCGCTCGACAACGCGCAGCCTGGTCTCGACTTCTTCAAGAAGGTCGTCGACGCCGGCAACTTCGTGCCGACCGACGCGAACCCGGGCACCATCGTCCAGGGCGCGACCCCGGTCGCCCTGCGCTGGTCGTACAACGGCCTGTCGCATCGCGACGAGACCGCCGGCAACCCGACGATCGATGTCACCGTCCCGGCCAGCGGCCGCTTCGGTGGGGTCTATGTCCAGGCGATCAGCAAGTACGCCCCCCATCCGAACGCCGCCAAGCTGTGGATGGAGCACCTGTATTCGGACGAGGGTCAGCTCATGTGGCTGAAGGGCTACTGCAACCCGATCCGCTATGACGACATGGTCTCGCGCAGCATCGTCCCGGCCGACCTGGCGGCGAAGCTGCCCGATTCGACCGGTGCCGTGTTCCCGACCCCGGCCCAGCTGAAGGCCGCGACGGACCTCATCACCAAGGGCTGGGACGCGACCGTCGGCGTCGACGTCGTGGTCCCGCCGCAGTAAGCCGCGAAGGATCGGTTTCAGCAGCCGTCAGGCTGCGATGACCACACCCGTCGAACGGGGCGTCGCTTCGGCGCGCCCCGTTCGACGCATCTCCCGCGCGTGGCTGGGCGTCGTCCCGTTCTTCCTCGTGGCGTTCATGTTCATCGTCGCGCCGGTCAGCTACCTGGTCGTCGGAAGCTTCCAGGACAACCAGGGGCAGACGACCCTCCAGAACTACAACGACCTGTTCACCCCGAGCGTCGCCAACGCCTTCCGGTTCAGCATCGAGATCAGCCTGGTCACCGCGATCGTGGGCGGCATCTTCGGATTCCTGCTGGCCTACGCGGTCATCCTCGGTGGCCTGCCCCGCTTCTTGCGCAACGCGCTGATGACCTTCAGCGGCGTCGCGTCCAACTTCGCCGGCGTGCCGCTGGCCCTGGCCTTCATCTTCACGCTCGGGCAACTCGGGATCGTCACCGCGTTCCTCAAGGGCCTTGGGATCGATCCGTATGCCTCCGGGTTCTCGATCTACAGCAAGATCGGCCTCGAGCTCGTGTACCTGTACTTCCAGTTCCCGCTCATGGTGCTCATCATCGCGCCGGCCATCGACGGCCTGCGACCGGAGTGGCGGGAGGCCGCCGAGAGCATGGGTGCCAGCTCGCGCCAGTACTGGCTGCAGGTCGCCCTGCCCATCCTGCTGCCGACGATCCTGGGCACGATGATCCTGCTGTTCGGCAACGCATTCGGTGCGCAGGCGACGGCGTATCAGCTGACCGCTGGCACGCTGCCCATCGTGCCGGTCATCATCGGCGCCCAGATCAGCGGGGACGTCCTGCACAACCCGGGGCTCGGATATGCCATGGCGATGGGCATGGTCGTGGTCATGGGCGTGTCGATCACGGTCTACGTCCTCCTGCAGCGCCGGGCGGAGCGCTGGCGTCGATGAAGCGGCGTCGCGGATCGATCGCCTGGTGGCTGATCTTCGCGGTGGGGGTCGCCTACTTCTTCCTGCCGTTGTTCGCCACACTTGATTTCTCGCTCAAGGCGCGACCGGCGTTCGCGGCCTACAACAACTCGTTCAACGACCCGAAGTTCCTGGCCAGCCTCATCTACTCCTTCGTGATCGGGCTGCTGACCATCGCCGCCAGCATGGGGCTGATCATCCCCACGGCCTACTGGGTCCACCTCAAGCTGCCGCGCGCCCGGCCGATCATCGAGTTCGTGACCCTGCTGCCGTTCGTCATCCCGCCGGTCGTGCTCGTGTTCGGCCTCATCCGCGTCTACAGTCGCGCGCCGTTGCCGCTCACCCACACCGACCTCGGGAGCAGCGCGCTGCTGGTGTTCGGGTATGTCGTGTTGTCGCTGCCGTACATGTATCGCGCGGTCGACGCCGGACTTCGCTCGATCGACATCCGGACGCTGACGGAGGCGGCCCAGAGCATGGGCGCAGGCTGGGCGACGATCCTGTGGCGGATCATCCTGCCGAACCTGCGGGTCGCGGTCCTCAGTGGCGCGTTCCTGACGCTGGCCATCGTCCTGGGCGAGTTCACCATCGCCAGCTTCCTCGCGCGGCCCGCGTTCGGGCCGTACCTCTCGCTGCTCGCGGGCTACAAGGCCTACGAGCCGGCGGCCGTGTCGCTCATCAGCTTCGGGCTGACGTGGCTGGCCATGATCGTCATCGCGTTGATCGGCCGGGACACGCGGAATCGCATCGAGATGGGGGGCGCGCACTGATGACCGACGCGGATCGAGGCTTCCTCGATCTCTCGCACGTCCAGAAGCGGTTCGGCGGCTTCACCGCGGTCCACGACTTCGACCTGTCGGCCCATCGCGGCGAGTTCGTGTCGTTCCTCGGGCCGTCGGGCTGCGGCAAGACCACCACCCTGCGCATGATCGCGGGCTTCGAGTACCCCGACGGGGGCAGCATCAAGGTCGACGGCAAGGAGATCACCGGCCTTCCACCGAACAAGCGGAACGTCGGCATGGTGTTCCAGTCCTACGCGCTCTTCCCGAACATGACCGTGGCCAGCAACGTCGGCTTCGGGATGCGCGTCAAGGGGCGACCCAAGGCGACGATCGACAAGCGGGTGGGCGAGCTCCTGGAGCTCATCAACATGCCCGACAAGGCGTCGAGCTACCCCTTCCAGCTGTCGGGCGGGCAGCAGCAACGGGTGGCGCTCGCTCGGGCGCTGGCCATCGAGCCGCAGGTCCTGCTGCTCGATGAGCCGCTGTCGGCGCTCGACGCCAAGATCCGGGTCGCCCTGCGCAAGGAGATCCGCGATATCCAGCGCCAGCTCGGGATCACGACCGTCTATGTGACCCACGATCAGGAGGAGGCGCTGGAGCTGTCAGATCGGGTCGTGGTCATGAGCCAGGGCCGCATCGAGCAGGTCGGCACCCCGTTCGAGATCTACAACTTTCCGGCGACCGCCTTCGTGGCCTCGTTCGTCGGCACACTCAACGCGCTGCCGGCGCGCATCGTCGAGCCGGCCAGCGGTCGCATCGAGTTCGGCGGTCGCGAGGTCCGCGCTGGGTCGACCCTCAGCGGACGACCCGGTGACGAGGTGATGGTCGCCATCCGGCCGGAGATGATCTCGCTCGCGGGGATCGACCCGGAACCGTCGGATGCCACCAATCGCTTGCCGGCCACGATCGAGGACGTCGCCTTCCTGGGCTCGGTCGTACGCTTCAAGGTCAGTGTCGGGAGTGACGCCACGATCATCAACGTCGACACCTTCAACAACCCCAACCTGGCCGTGCCGAGCGCGGGCTCGTCCGTCTGGATCACGTTCCCGCCCGAGGCCTGTCTCGTGCTCGCGCGCGACGCGGTCGCCGTCGACACCGACGTGCTCGCTGCGGCGGAGGCGATGCTGTAGGCGACCGGTCGGGCGACGCCACGGTGGACCTGTCCGGCATCGACCTGATCGTGTTCGACAAGGACGGCACGCTCATCGATTTCCACGCCATGTGGAGCGGCTGGACCGAGGCCACGGTCGATGCCCTCGAGGTCGCGACCGGGCGTCCGCTACGCGGGCCCCTGTTCACGATGCTGGGGTACGACCCGGACGTCGGCCGGGCCCATGCTCGTGGGGCCCTGATCGCCACGCCCATGGCCCGGCTGCGCGACCTGACCGCCGAGGTGCTCATCGACGAGGGGCTGACGCCCCAGGCCGCCGAGTCCGCCCTGCGCCAAGCCTGGCATGCCCCGGACCCGGTCACCCTGGCGCACCCGCTGACCGATCTGCCGGCCCTGCTGGCGGCGCAGCGCTCGGCCGGTCGACGGACGGCCATCGCCACCAGCGACGATCGCCTGCCCACCGAACGCACGCTCATCGCCCTCGGGATCGACGGCCTCTTCGACGCGACCGTTTGCGCCGACGACGGGATCACGGCCAAGCCCGCGGCTGACATGGTCGCCCACCTGTGCCGGGCCTGTGGCGTCCCGCCCGGGCGGACCGCCGTCGTCGGCGATTCGCCCGCCGACATGGCGATGGGTCGCGCGGCCGGCGCCGGTCTGGTGCTGGGGGTCCTGACCGGGATCGGGACACGGGCCGACCTGCTCGCCGCGGACCGCATCGTCGATTCCGTCGAGGCGCTCCTCCCGGGTCCCGGCTGACGACCCTCCGGCGACCGCCGCCCGTCACGGCTGGCTGGTACGGAAGGGCTATCGAACCACACCGCCCCGGACCGTACCGTTCCCGTACCGGCCTCGATCGGGCCGAACCGACCTCGTCCCGACCCAGCCCGGGAGGCACTCGCCGCCATCCATGGTCCCTGCCCCGAAACCAGGTCCGACGTCACGTCGCCGGCCGCCCGCGGGGCGGCCCGCGCCCGCCCGCGGGCTGGGCGACGGGGTCGCCCCGACCCGCGCCGAGGCCCTTGGCCGCATCGCCGCGAAGGTCAGCGGCCGGCGCGACCTGACCGGCCTGTTCGACGACATCATCGACGAGGCGTTCGCTCTGTTCGGTGTCGATCGCGCCGGACTGTGGCTGTATGACCCGAGTCGTCGGCGACCACTCGCGATCGCGGCGCAGCGGGGGTTGTCGGCCGAGATCGTCGAGACGATCAGCGACCTGCCGCATGAGGCCCGGACGGCGGGCATGGATGCGCTGCGCAGTGGCCGAGTGCGCGTCCTCGATCGGGCGATGCGCGCGACCACTCCGTCCCTGCGGGCGGTCTACCGCACGATCGGGGTGCGCACCATCTGCTTCGTCCCGCTCGTGTTCGGCGATGAGGCCCTCGGCCTGCTCGTCCTGTATCACAGCGAGGCGTACGCCTGGACACGCAGCGAACGAGCGCTCGCCCGCGCCTTCGGCGACCAGATGGCGACCGCCATCGGCAGCACGCGCCTCGCCGATTCTCGACGGACCCTGGCCGACCGACTGACGTCGATCTCCGAGCTGACCGGCCGACTCAGCGGGCTGCGCGACCTGGCGGCCATCGCCGACGCCATCGTGACGGAGGCGAAGCGCCTTATCCGACACGACACGATCCGGGTGTACTCGGTCGATCACGCGACCGGCATGTGCGAGCCGATCGCCTTCGCCGGCACGTTCCTCGGGACCACCGAACCGGACATGGCGACGCTGCGGATGCCGATCGGCCACGGCTTGACCGGCTGGGTCGCTGAGCATGCCCGGGCTCTCCGACTCGCGGATGCGACCAACGACCCGCGCGGGGTGGTGCTCGGTCGACGCGATGAGCCCGAATCGATGCTGCTCATGCCGATGCTCCACGAAGGCGTCGTCCGGGGCGTGATCGTCGTCTCGGCGTGGGGCCGCGACCGCTTCGATGCCGACGACGAGGTCACCCTGTCGATCTTCGCCGCAGCGGCGGTCCAGGCGGCGGTCAACGCCGAGAACCTCGATCGACTGCGCCAGCAGCGGGCCGAGCTCGAGCACCAGCTCGAGGGCCAGCGTCGGTTGCTCGACGTCAACGAGCGGCTGCTCTCGACGCTCGATCCGGCCGGCGTCCTGGAGCTCATCGCCGATTCGCTGAAGGCCATCGTCCCGTATGACTCGATGACCATCTACCAGGTCGATCGCGGCGCGGACGTGCGTCGGGCGGTCCTCTCGCGGGACGCCTTCGCCGACCAGATCCTGGCCCACGAGAGCGCGCTCGGCGAGGGCATCACGGGCTGGGTCATCGACCAGGGCGAGCCCGTGCTGTCGAACCAGGCCCACCTGGACCCGCGCTCGGTGCAGGTCCCCGGGACGCCGTTCGAGCCCGAATCGATGATCGTCGTGCCGCTCCTGGTCAAGGGGGCCACGATCGGCACCCTCAACATCGGACGGATGGGCGAGGCCGAGGCCCACTTCACCGAGAACGAGTTCGAGCTCACCAAGCTGTTCGCGGGTCAGGCGTCGATCGCGCTCCAGAACGCGGAAGCGCACGGGGAGGTCCGGGTGCGCGCTGAGCACGACGCCCTGACCGGCCTGCGCAACCACGGGGCATTCCAGTTGGACCTGCGCGAGGCGGTGGCGGCAGGCGAGCCGTTCGCGGTCCTGATGCTCGATCTCGATGCGTTCAAGGTGTTCAACGACGCCATGGGCCATCCGGCCGGCGACGGGCTGCTCGTCGAGACCGCCGGAGCGATGAGCGCCGCCACCCGCCATGGCGATCGGCTGTACCGCTACGGTGGCGACGAGTTCGCGGCGCTGCTGCCCGGCGCCGACCGGCTGGTCGCTCACGAGGTCGCCGAGCGCATCCGGCGGGCGGTCCGCGACCGCGCCGACGCGCGGGCGCTGCAGGGTGGCGACCCCAGGCCGCTGGTCACGGTCAGCGCCGGCGTGGCCTGCTTTCCCGACGATGGACGGACCAACGACGAACTCGTGACGGTCGCCGACCGTGCCCTCTACCAGGTCAAGCCGAGCGACCGGGGACGCCTCGACGGCGTGCTCGCCGACCCGTACCTGCGCGCGCTGGACGAGACCGCCCTGGCCCTCCTCGACCGGCGCGACGAGGACGGGCTGCTCAAGACGATCCTGGCCCGGGCGTCGGCCCTGCTCGGCACGCCACACGCCTTCGTGGACCTGGTGGACCCCGACGGTGGCGGGCTCATCCTGCGCGTCGGCACGGGCGTGTTCGCTCCGCTGCTCGGCCTGCGCTTCGGTGCCGACGAGGGCGTCAGCGGCGCGGTCGTCCGCGGCGGCGTGCCGGTCGTGCTCGAGGACTACGACGGCTGGGATCGGCGCGCCCGCGATGTGCCCACCGGGCTGCTCGGCTCGACCGTCGCCGTGCCCCTGACATCGAACGGGCGCGTCATCGGGGCTCTCGGCCTGTCATCGGGCGATGGCCGGCGACAGTGGAGCCCGCGCGATGTCGAGGCGCTCACGAGCTTCGCCAAGCTGGCATCGATCGGGCTCGACAACGCTCGCCTCGTCGACGTCGCCAAGCGCGGCGCGTTGCGCGATCCGACGACCGGGCTGCCGAACCGTGACCTGCTGATCGATCGGATCGGCCGGGCACTGGCGGCCCACCACGGGGACGACGGCGGGTCGGTCGCCGTCATCCTGCTCGATCTCGACCGGTTCAAGGTCATCAACGAGAGCCTCGGGCATGTCGCCGGGGATCGGCTGCTGATGGCCGTCGGGCAGCGCCTGGTCCACGCGCTCCGGCCGTCCGACACGGTGGCGCGCTTCGGTGGCGACGAGTTCGGCATCGTGCTCGACCCGGTCGCCGGCACGACCGACCTGCACGCGATCGCCGAGCGGATCGGCGCCGAGCTGCACGCGCCGTTCCCACTCAACGGCCGGGACTGGTTCGTCAGCGCCTCGATGGGCCTGGCCCTGGCGCAGGGGGAGCGGTCCACACCGGACGAGTTGCTGCGCGAGGCCGAGATCGCGATGGTCCGCGCCAAGGTCGACCCGGTCCACCGCCACTTCGTGTTCGAGCCATCGATGAGCGAGCAGACCCTCGAGCGGGTGGATCTCGAGAGCGACCTGCGGCGTGCGCTCGAACGCAACGAGCTGCGAGTGCACTACCAGCCGATCATCGCGCTCGACGGCGGCCGGATCGTCGGCTTCGAGGCGCTCGTGCGCTGGCAGCACCCGACGCGCGGGCTCGTCCCGCCGCTCGCGTTCATCCCGCTCGCCGAAGAGACCGGGCTCATCGTGCCGATCGGCAAATGGGTGCTCGAGACAGCCTGTCGCCAGGCAGCGCGCTGGCACCGGACGTGGCGCGACGACCAGCGCGCCCCGCTGTTCGTGTCGGTCAACCTGTCGGCCCGCCAGTTCACCCAGGCGGACCTGGTCGAGGATGTCGCCGAGGTCCTGGCCGCCACCGGGCTCGAAGCCGGTGCCCTCGAGCTCGAGATCACCGAGAGCGTGGTGATGGATCAGTCGGAGGCCGGCATCCGGGCATTGCGTGACCTGCGCGCCATCGGTGTACGACTCGTGCTCGACGATTTCGGGACCGGCTACTCGTCGCTGTCGTACCTCAAGCACCTGCCACTGGACACGATCAAGATCGATCGATCGTTCGTGGCCGGCATCGACGCCATCGCCGACCGGTCGATCGTCGAGGCGGTCATCGCCCTCGCCCACGGCCTCGGCATCGGCGTCGTGGCCGAAGGCATCGAGACCCGTGCCCAGGCGTCGTTGCTGCGGGAACTCGGCTGCGACCTCGGGCAGGGCTACCTGTTCAGCCGGCCGGTCCCGGCGGCAAAGACCGCAGCGCTGCTCCGGGCACGGGCGGACCGGGTGACGCGTCCCCTTCGACGGGTCGTCTAGCCGCCGCGTTCACCGGTCGTCCGGGCCGAGGTCACGGACGCGGCACGGGCCGGGCACGGCCGTCGGTCAGTTGCGGTTGCCGAACAGCCGCAGCAGGAACAGGAACAGGTTGACGAAGTCGAGGTACAGGTGGAGGGCGCCGAGCACGGCCGCCTTCTCCATCGAGCCGGTGGCGATCGCCAGGTCACCGTTCTGGATGCGCTGCACGTCATACGCGGTGAGGGCGGTGAAGATGACCACGCCCGCGATCGAGATGACCCAGCCGAGTGCGCCGTTGGCGAGGAAGATGTTCAGCACCGAGGCCACGATCAGGCCGATGAGCGCCATGAACAGGATCCCGCCGAGGCTCGCCAGCGAACGCTTGGTCACGTGACCATAGATCGCCGCGGCACCGAACATCGCCGAGGCCGACAGGAATGCGGTGACGACTGACGAACCCGTGTACGCCGACACGATCAGGCCGATGGTCAAACCGAGCGTGGCGGCATAGATGAAGAACAGCCCGAGCGCGATGGTCGCGCTGATGCGGTTGATGCCCCAGCCGATGGCCACGACCAGCGCCAGCTGACCGATGAACAGCAGCAGGATGTTGCTGGCCGCGAAATCGAGCAGTCGATCATTGGCCTGCACGAAGTAGGCGACGCCGGCGCTCACGATGAGCCCGATGAACATCCACAGGAATGCCTGGGTCAGGAACGCCTGGGCGAGGCGCGCATCCGGGCGGACGCCGACGGTCGCCGGCGAGGCCAGCGGGCCGCTGGCAGGGTTGGGCGTGGCGAATGGGTTGGAGACGCGCGGGTCACTCATGGGTCGGCTGCTCCTGCTGTGAAGCGATGCGGGAAACGGTACCAGACGGTCTTTGGGTGAGACGGCGAGGGCGCTCGTTCAGCGGTGCGCGCTCACCACATCAGACCCGCGTCGCGCGGGTCCCAGCGCTCGGCCAGCAGGGTGACCTTGACATCATGCTCGACGACCGACTCCGCCTGCTCCTTGACCTGGGCGATCATCGACCCCGCGTAGGGGCAGAAGGGCGTCGTCAGGATCATCTTGACCTCGGTCGTATCGGGGCCAAGGATGATCTGCTTGATCAGGGCAAGCTCGACCACGTTCATGCCGATCTCCGGATCGACGACGGCGCGTAGCGCATCGAGGATGGCGAGCTCGGTCGCGCGCCGCTCCGGATCGAACGCGGGGGCGGTCGTCGGGTCGGTCCCCTCGTCGGTGGACGGCGGGGTCGCCGTGTCAGTCGTGGTCGTGGTGTCGGTCATGCGGGTCGTTTCTCCGGAGCGTGCGGACGGACAGCGTATCACCGAGTCCGCTCCGAGCCCGGCGGGGCACTCGGGGCGGCGTGGCGGCGTGGTGCGTGCCGTGGCGTGCGTGCGTGCCGATCGTTGCGTGGGTGGCGGGCGTGGCGGGCGGGGCGCCTCTCGTCCCGTGCCCCCATGGTGGCCCGTGGCGTCAGTGTCGTCCGTGGCGTCGGTGGCGTCGGTGGCGTCCGTGGCCGCGGCACCCCATTTGCGTCGGTGGCTATCAGCCTGCCGACCGATGCCCGAGAGACATCGATCCTCGCGCGTGGCGTTCCTCGGCAGCGGTTGGGGTGCCGATCGATGCCTCGGGGGCACCAACGGCCCCCGGGCGACGGGCGCTCACGTCTCCACCCACCGCGATCGATGCCGTAGAGGCATCGATCCCGCATGTCTCCGGGATCGGGGGGCGGCTGGCAGGACGATCAATGCCTCCGGGGCAGCACCGGCCGCCGAACCACGGCCGGCGGGTCGCTGCGGGCGGCCAGCAGGACGATCGATGCCTCCGGGGCAGCACCGGCCGCCGAGCCACGGCCGGCGGGTCGCTGCGGGTCGCCGCGGGTGGTGCCGTCGCGCGACCGGACCCGGCCGGTTCAGGTCGAGGCCGGCTCCGTCGCGTGGTCCGCCTTGAGGACGACACCCGGCAGCCGGTACTGATCGGGTAGACCCGCGGCCTCCGCCTCGGAGTAACCCGGACCGACCAGCGATCCGTCCGCCTCGAAGAAGTCCGCGTAGCGCTCCCGATGATCGGCCGCATAGGTGAAGGCGGCCGCGACGCCGAGCCGACGCAACTCCGGATGGTCGGTCAGGATCCGGGCGAGGTCGTAGCCGTTGGCCCGCAGCTCGAGCAGCTGACGGACGGTCAGCCGCGACCCATAGCAGAAGGGCTCGCCGTTCAGCACGAGGGGGTCCTGCTGGACCCACTTGATCGTCATGCCGTTCAGGCGCCCTTGTAGATGAACTGGATGAAGGCGTTCTTCTTGCCCGCATCGCCGGCAAGTCGCTTGTGCCAGCGGTACTGCTCGATCGCGGCGTCGAGCGCCGCCTCCGCCAGGGGCCGCTCGTCCGGCTGCAGCACCGACGGCAGGGCCAGCCGGAGGCCGTCGCACAGCGCGATGAGGTCCGCCAGAGGCACCTGCTTGCGTCGGTATACCGGCGACGTCCAGTCGGCATAGGCGTGTGCGAGCTCGGGATCGCCGGCGGCCACCGCGAGGGCGACCCGCTCGGCCAGGAGCTCGGCGTCGCGGAGCCGCTGGCGCAGGCCCACCTCGTCGTTGCGCTCGCGCAGCGTCGGGTCGGCATCGAGGGCGGCGGCCAGCGCCTGGGCGGCCACGGCCGGGATGCTGTCGCGGATGCGCTGCGCTGCGTCGGGGGAACCGGCGGTCAGGTCGAGCGGGGGGCGTCCGAGGCTTGGGTGGCTCACGATCGGAAAGTCTAGCGCCCGGCCGGCGCCGCCGCCATCCACGGCCCGGCTACGATGACCGCGATGCACGACGACCGACAGGCGAACGACCCGCGCTCGACCACGC
This sequence comes from Candidatus Limnocylindrales bacterium, assembly GCA_035692005.1. GTDB lineage: Bacteria > Chloroflexota > Limnocylindria > Limnocylindrales > CSP1-4 > SPCO01. Next base: position 35,149 of record DASSII010000035.1, read on the forward strand.
GACCAGAGACGCCGACCACGCGACCAGCGCTGCCGACCACGCGACAAACGGCGCCGACTGCAACGCCAGCGACGCCCCCCGCGTCTGTGGCGCCAGCCACGCCCCCCGCGTCGGCGACGCCAGCCACGCCCCCCACGCCAGCGACGCCCCCCACGTCACCGACGCCGACCGCGCCACCAGGCGAGCGCCGGCTCGCCCGACCCCCCTCCGACCGCTATCGGCAAGGGACGGGCAGCGGCGCCGCCGATCCCGCACCCGGGCGCGCCGCCAACCCGTCGTCGGGCGCCCGCGGTCTCGCCTTCGGTCTCATCGTGGCCATCGTCGGTGCCGCCGTCATCGTCCTGCTGGGCGGCGTGCTCGCCATCTCGGCCGGGCTGCTGGTCGTCGCCGTCGCCATCGGCTACGGGGTCGCGACGGGCATGCTGGTCGGACTCGGTACGGACACGCCGCTGCGCTGGCGGTGGGTACCGCCGGTCATGCTGGCGATCGCCGCGGTCCTGCTCGGCCAGCTCGGCCTGTGGCTGTTCGCCCGCACCGAGGGTGGGGTGCTCGGACTGACCGACTACCTCGGCCAGACGTTCGGCGCCCTCGTCCCGCTGCAGATCGCGTTCGCCGCGGTGGCCGCCTGGTGGACGGCCCGATGACCGCGGCGCCGACGCCGGACCTGTCCTTTCGGCGCCCGACGGAGGCCGATCATCCGCGCGTCGTCGCGGTGATCGATGACTGGTGGGGCGGTCGTCGCCTCCGTCAGCTCCTGCCTCGCCTGTGGTTCCAGCATTTCCGTGGCACGTCGTGGATCGCCGAGGATGCCGAGGGTCGACTGGCCGGGTTCATCGTCGCGTTCGTGAGTGCGGACGACCCGACCACGGGCTACGTCCACATGATCGCGGCCGATCCGAACCGGCGGCGCTCCGGCATCGGCCGGGCGCTGTACCAGCACGTGTTCGACGATCTCGCGGCGCGCGGGGTGCACCGCATCACGGCGATCACCTGGCCCGGCAACCGTCCATCGATCGATTTCCACCGCGCGCTCGGCTTCGCCATCGACGACGGCGTCGGCACGGAGCGGATCTACGGCACGCCCGCGCACGCCGACTACGATGGTCCCGAGGACGACCGCGTCGTGTTCAGCCGGCCGCTGTAGGAGGGCCGTCGACGCCCAGGTCGGCGAGGACCATGCGCGGGGTGATCTGCTCCCGCAGGAGCCGCCCGAACCGCTCGACCCGATCAGCCGCGGGCACCGCATCCACCCAGCGCCGCAGGAGCGCCTCGCCCTCGGCGTAGACGAACACGTACGTCCGCCACAGCGGGTGCTCGATGAACGCCAGCCGCTTGACCGCCACGTCCGACGGGTAGCGACCGACGTCGCGCAGGTAGGCGAGGACCTCGTCGTGGGACCGCCCGTCGGCATGGCGCTGGAGGGCCGCGTCGCCACGGATCGCCGCCATGACGCGACGCGGCTGGGCCAGCGCGACGGCACGCTCGGCGGCCGCACGGCCGGCTGCCGCGTCGCGGGCGATCGGTACGCCGGCGCGATCGAATAGCTCGACCAGCAGGTCGGCCAGGTCGCCCTCGGGCACGGCCGATGCCGTACCCAGATCGGCGAGGCCCTCGCTGATGGGGCACTCGGGCGTGTTGATGAGCAGGATCGACGCCTCGAGGCGGCCGAGTCGGTCGACGAGCTCCGCCTCCTTCCAGGCGTGCTCGAGGTGGTGCCCCGGGTACGTCTCGTGGGCGACGGTCGTGATCAGGGCCGGGGCGGCGATCGGCAGGTCCGTGTTGATGTCGACCCGCGACCGACGGCCGCCGTCGTACCAGTTGTAGCCGGACCACGGCTGGGCGCGGACGAACGACACCCGCAGGTCCTCACCGTCGGGCAGCCCGAAATCGCCCGCCGACCGCTCACGGAAGCGCGCGACCAGCCAGTCCACCACGGCCGGCAGCCGGTCGCGCGGAACCTCGAGCGAGCGGTCCCACGCGTCGATGCGCTCGGCCAGCGGTCCATCGCCGGGGAGCAGCGCGTCGATGTCGGCCGCAGCCCCCTCGAAGATCGCGTCATCGTGACGCGGGGGTCGGAAGCCCATGCAGCGCTCGACGAGATCGAGGTATGGCAGCGGCTCGCCCGCGAGCCCAGCCGCCTGCGCATCCAGCGCGTCGATCTGGGCGAGGAGCCATCCGCGGCGTCGGTCGTCGGTCACCTCGGCGATGACGCGATCGCGCAGTGCGGCCACGTCTGCGCGCAGAGAGCCCGCGGAGCGCTGTTGCTCAAGGTCGACCCGTGCCTTGAGGTCGGCCGGCCCGAAGTAACCATCGACGAGGCCCGGGATGTGCTGGTCGAGTCGCAGCGCGAGCAGCAGGTAGTCGCTCGCCACGGGATCCGGGGCGGGGACCTGACGGGTCCCACCGACTGCCGGGACGAGCGTCGTCGCGCCCGTCATCGCTGCATGCGATCGGGTCGCGGCGCACGACGCTCCCCGTGCTCGCGGTGCTCGTCCGCCCGGCGACGCGCCTCAGCCAGGCGCTCGGCCAGGTCCGGATCGGGCGGCAAGCCCCTCCGCAGGGGCCCGCGATCGACCACGGGCGCCGCGTCCCCTCCCCCTGCCGCTGGCGGTGCCGCTCCCGCTGCCGGCGGGACACCCGATCCCGCCCCGACGGTCCCGCCGGTCTCGCCGACGAACGGCATCCCCTGGCGCTCGACGGCATCGAGGCTCATCTGCAGCGCCGCGCGCTTCTGGCTGACCACGTCGCGCACGTAGGCCGCCTCCTCCTCGGCGGTCATCGGCCGGCCACGGACGATGCCCTTCGGCTTGCCCACCATCAGCCAAGCCAGGTGGTAGCGGTCCATGCTGCCCCAGGCGGTCTTGAGCAGGTCATCCGACAGCTGCAGCCACAGCTGCATCGCCCCGAGCGACGGCTGGGCATCCAGCCGATCACCCTCGTCGATCAGGCGCCGTGTTCCACGGATCAGCTCGTCGCGGGTCATCCGCGCTCGTCCGCACGGATCATCGACTCGCGGTCGGCGCGGGCGCGCAGCGTCCAGGGGCCAGGCTCGCCGCTGCCGATCGGCGCGCCATCGAAGGCGGTCACCGGCAGGATGCCGGCCACGCTTGACGACAGGAACGCCTCCTCGGCACCGGCCAGGTCCTCCCGGCGCAGACGTGACTCGACCGGCCGCAGACCGACCCGGCCCGCCCAGTCGAGCAGCCACGATCGGGTGGTGCCCGGCAGGATGGCGCAGTCGAGCGACGGGGTCGCGAGATCGAGGACCTCGTCGGTCCCGCGGCGCACCACGAAGATGTTGGCCGACGTGCCCTCGGACAGCACGCCGTCGACCGTCAGGAACAGCGCGTCGTCGGCACCCGCGCGGCGGGCTTCGAGGCGGGCGAACACGTACTCCGCGCGCGACGTCGTCTTGAGCGTGGCGAGCGGGTTGTGTGGATCGCGTCGGACCGACGACGTGACGAGTCGGAGGCCGCGCTCGAGATGACCCGCCGGCGCCGCGACCACCGGCCATGCCTGGATGACCACGGTCGGCGTTACATCCTCGTCAGGCGGCAGGACGCCCCGCATGTGGAACGCCCCCCGGCTGACGGTGATCCGGATCGAGGCGTCGCCGTCCGGGCCGTCGAGGCCGCCCGCCACCAGCAGCTGCGCGATCCCGTCTGCCAGCCGCGCGTCGATATCGACCGGCAACGCGATCCCCAGCCCGCTCGCCGAACGATGGAGTCGGGCGACGTGCTCGGCGAGCTCGGTCGGGTGCCCACCCCGCGCGCGCAGCGTCTCGAACACGCCGTCGCCGAGCTGGAACCCGCGGTCGAACGCGGACAGGTGTCGGCCGTCGGCCGGCAGCACGACCCCGTCGACCCACACGGGGACCGTCATGCGATCTCCTCGCCGCCGATGGCGCCGAGCGGGCCGCGCGCCTTGGCGACGGTCTCGTCCCACTCCGCGGCGGGGTCGCTGCCCCACGTGATGCCACCCCCGACGTGCAGGGTCAGGCGTCGGCCGTCGGCGACGAACGTGCGGATCAGGATGCTCGTCTGCATCGCCCCATCCGGTCCGATCCAGCCGAGCGCGCCGGTGTACGGCCCGCGCCGGACCGGTTCGAGGCCCTCGAGGATGTCCATCGCCCGGATCTTGGGAGCCCCCGTGATCGAACCACCCGGAAAGGCGGCGGTCAGCAGGTCGAACGCGTCCGCGCCCGGGCGCAGTCGGCCGGTGACGGTCGACACGAGGTGCTGGACGGCGGCCGTCCGCTCGAGCCGGCACAGGCGGGGCACGCGGACCGTGCCCGGCACGCACACCCGCCCGAGGTCGTTGCGCAGGACATCGACGATCATCACGTTCTCGGCGCGATCCTTGGCGCTCGCCAGCAGCTCGCAGGCAAGGGCGCGGTCCTCGGCGTGGTCGCGGCCGCGCGGCCGGGTGCCCTTGATCGGGTCGGACGCCACGATCCCGTCGGCATCGACCGACAGGAACGGCTCCGGCGACGCCGACAGCAGCGCCCGCGGCCGGCCGCTCTCGGGCGACGGGCCGAGGTCGAGATAGGCCGAGAACAGCGACGGATCGCCCGTCCGCAACCGGCGATAGCGGTCCCACGGATCGCCATCGAACGGTGTCTCGAGCCGGCGTGTCAGGTTCGCCTGGTAGATGTCACCGCGGGCGATGTGGTCGCGCACCGTGCGCACGCCGTCCTCGTATGCCGCGCGCGACAGCGAGGACCGGAACCGAAGGGCCTCGCCGCGGTCCGGCGGGACCGGGCCGGGATCGCTGGCCCTGGTGTGCGCCCGGCCGGCGAACCCGTCGCGGCCGGTCAGGCGCGCGTGCACGTCGTCGAGTCGGCGGGCGAGTCGCCGCCCGTCCCCGTCGAGGGCACGACCGCCCAGCCAGGCATGGCCGGTCCGCCGATCCCAGGCGATGACCCAGTCGTGCAGGGCCAGGCGCAGGGGCGGCAGGCCCTGGTCGTCGAGCGCGATCGACGGCAGTCGCTCGAGCACGTGCCCGATGTCGTACCCCAGGAACCCGACCAGGCCACCGAGGAACCGTGGCGCGTCGGCGGGCACGACCGGCGTGGCGTCGAGTCGGGCGACCAACCGGCGCGCCACCGCGAACGGATCGGGACCGGCTGCCGGCGCTTCGAGCACCGCGACCGGGTCCGCGCTGAGATACGTCCAGCGGGCATTGCGTCCCGGGCGCGCGCTCTCGAGCAGCGTCAGGCCGGGCAGGTCGCGGAACGCCTCGGCCACATCGATCGGGCGTCGGTCGGCGACACGGTCGGGCAGGCGCCGCAGCCGGAGGGTGGACGCGGGCGAGCCGGGCAGGTTCGGGCCGACGGGGATCACGCCGGCGATGATACGGCCGGGCCGCGGAGCGGTCGCGGAACCGGTCCCCACCCAGCGCCGCGGACCGCTACCCTCAGCCGATGCGCGCACGCGATCTGGGCATCAGCATCGGGCGAGGCACGCCCGGGCCGGACAACGCCATCACCGACGTCGCGGGGGTGACCGTCGGCCACGTCACGCTGATCGACGGCGACGGGCCGCTGGTGGTCGGGCGGGGGCCGATCCGAACCGGCGTCACGGTCGTCTGCCCGCGCGGCGCTTCGGCCCTGACCGAGCCCGTCTACGCGGGCTGCCACCGGCTCAACGGCAACGGCGAGCTGACCGGGCTCGAATGGGTCCGCGAGTCGGGGATGCTGACGACGCCGGTCGCGATCACCAATACCCACAGCGTCGGGATCGTCCGGGATGCCCTGGTGGCCGCCTCGATCACCGGCGACGATGCGACGTGGTCGCTGCCGGTGGTCGGCGAGACCTACGACGGGCTGCTCAACGACATGAACGGATTCCATGTCCGGGCGGAGCATCTGCACGCGGCGCTGGCGGCGGCCCATGGCGGACCCGTCGAGGAAGGCGCGGTCGGCGGCGGGACCGGCATGATCTGTCACGAGTTCAAGGGCGGGATCGGCACCGCCTCGCGGGTCATCGATCCGGCCGCGGGCGGCTTCACGGTCGGCGTCCTCGTGCAGGCCAACTACGGCAAGCGCGACTGGCTGCGGGTCGACGGCATCCGGGTCGGCGAGGCGATCCCGGTCTCGGAGGTACCCAGCCCATATGACCAGGTGGGTCGGAGCCGGTCTGGCCCGACGCCGGGCTCCGGGTCGATCATCGTCGTGGTGGCCACCGACGCGCCGCTCCTCCCGCATCAGTGCGAACGGCTCGCCCAGCGCGCCGGTCTGGGCATCGCGCGTGTCGGCGGCACCGGCGGTCACACGAGCGGCGACCTGTTCATCGCGTTCGCGACCGGCAATCGCCTGCCTGCGGCCGAGGCCGACGACCACCCGAGCGGTCTGGGCACGTACACCGTTCGAGCCGTCGGCGACATCGTCATCGACCGGCTGTTCGACGCGGCCATCGAAGCGACCGAGGAGGCCATCGTCAACGCGCTCGTCGCGGCGAGGACCCTGACCGGTCGGGACGGCATCACCGCGCACGCGCTCCCCCACGACCGGCTGGTCGAGGTGATGGCCGCGCACGGGCGACTCGGGCCGGTCGGGGCCTGAATCCGGAGGCAGGATCGGGAACGCGGCGCCGGTCAGGGCGCCGCGTTCGAGCCGTGGCCGCTCGATCCCGCTACTGCGCGGTGACCGGCACGGGCTTCTCGATCGGGACCCCGATGAGGCTGCCGTACTCGGTCCACGACCCGTCGTAGTTGCGGACCCGGCCGTACCCGAGCAGCTCGTGGAGCACGAACCACGAATGGGACGAGCGCTCCCCGATGCGGCAGTAGGCGATGACGTCCTTGTCGGGCGTGACACCCTTCGCCTCGTACAGCGCCCGCAGCGTGTCGGCGTCCTTGAACCGGCCGTCCTCGTTGACCGTCTGGGCCCACGGGATCGATGCCGCACCGGGGATGTGGCCAGGCCGCTGGGCGGTCTCGCTCATGCCGGGTGGGGCGATGATCTCGCCATTGAACTCGGCCGGCGAACGGACGTCGACGAGCACGAGGCCCTCGTCGCCAAGGCGCGGCAGGATGTCGTCCCGGAAGGCCCGGAACGAATGGTCCACCTCGGGCAGCTGGTAGCCGGTCGCCGCGAAGGTGGGCACGTCGACGGTCAGCGGGAGGCCGTTGTCGAGCCAGTACTTGCGCCCGCCATCGATGATCCGGACGTCGCGGTGGCCGTACAGCTTGAGCTGCCAGTAGGCCCACGCGGCGAACCAGTTGTTGTTGTCGCCGTACAGCACGACGGTCGTGTCGGGTCCGATGCCGCTGTCGGACAGCAGGCGCGAGAAGTCCTCGCGCGAGGCGATATCGCGGCGCACGCCGTCGGCGAGCTGGCTGGTCCAGTTCCAGGCGACGGCGCCGGGAAGGTGGCTCTGGTCGTAGGCGGTGGTGTCGACGTCGACCTCGACGAAGCGGACGGTCGGATCGTCGAGGTGCGCCTTCGCCCAGTCGGCATCGACAAGGGCGTCGGTCGTGGCATAGCCGGTAGTCATCGGGGATCGGTCTCCTGGGGCATGACGGGATGGTTCGACGACGGAGAGGGTCGCGGCCGGAGGAAGGTCAGCCGCCGGACGACGGTCGGTCGCGCCGGCTGAACTCCGCGAGCCGCTCGGTACACTCCGCCTCGGCCCGCCTGGCCTGGCGCACGATCCACGGGTCGACGCGGCTCGAGTCCTCGATGGTCAACATCGGCCCCAGCGAGCCGTCCTCGACGACGATGCCCGAGCCGTTGCGGTAATCGGCCATCCAGTTCGACTGCAGCTGCAGCGCGACATCGACCACGACCGACACCGGGAACAGCCAGTCGAGGTAGGTCGCATCGAGTCGATCGACGATGTCCTCGACGCGGGTCGGCCGGCCCCGCTCGAGCCGCGCCAGCAGGTCGATGACGCGGATGGTCGTGAATGGGTCGCGCGCCTCGGCGATCGTCGGCGGGACGATGGCGGGATCGGGCAGACCGGCCGGCGCGGGCCGCAACGGCCCGAGGCCGATGGTCGCAGCAGGCGCGTTCGTCACGAGGGGATCCATCTCCGAGTCAGCTACTAGGGATTGCGAGTCTAGCGCAGCGGTCGGAGCGGGTCCAACGGCGGCTCGCGGAGGGGCGGCGGTCCGGGCTCAGGGAGCCGGGGCGGCGGGCGCACGGTCTGGCGAGTGGCTGGGATGGCAGGCGAGCGGCTGTGACGGCAGGCGCCGGTGCACGAACCTTCATCCGACTCCGACCCCGCCCTGAACCGATCTGCGGCATCCTTCGTGTGCCGGGCATGCCGCCCGGCGCCGTCCGCGCGGTTCCGCGCGGTGCGATCGACGTCGCCGCCACACGAGCCTGATGCCACCGATGGACACCGACCGGATCCCGACCGAACCGACCACCGACACCGAGCCGCCGGACGTGACCTCCCTCACGACCGGTCCCTCCCAGGCAGTGGTGTCACCGGCGGCCGGCCGTGGAGGCCGATCGACGCTCATCGGTGTCGTGGTCGGTCTTGCGCTGGTGTTGACGTTCAGCGCCGGGATCGGAGTCGGTCGACTGTTCACGCCATCAGGCGAGACGGTCGGTGCGGCTCCGAGCCCTGCGTCCGCGCCGGGGGCATCTGCCCCGACGACGTTCGGGCTGATCCGGGAGGCCTGGGACGTCATCCATCAGCAGTACGTCGGCAAGGACGAGCTCGACGACCGTTCGCTGATCTACGGCGCGATCGACGGTCTGACGCAGGCCGTCGGCGACACCGGCCACACCGATTTCATGACCGCCCAGGAGCGGGAGCAGCGCAACGATTCACTGTCCGGGTCGTACATCGGCATCGGGGTCCGGATCGATCCGACCGACGAGGGGCTGCCCCGCGTCGTCGACGTGTTCGACGGCAGTCCGGCCGAGGCTGCCGGTATGCAGGTCGACGACGTCATCCTCGAAGTCGACGGTCGATCGACCGCAGGCAAGACGATCGGCGAGGTCGCCGAATGGGTGCGGGGCGAGGCCGGGACGACCGTCAAGCTGATGGTTCGCCAAGGCGCGGACGGACCGCAACGTGCGCTGTCGATCGTTCGTGCCGACGTGCCGGTCAAGCCGGTGACGTGGACCCTCGTGCCGGGCACGACGACCGCGCTCATCCGGCTCGAGCAATTCTCGTCGGGGGCCGCCGACGAGATCGTCGGCGCCCTCAAGGCGGCGCGGACCGCCGGGGCAGAGCGGCTCGTGCTCGACCTGCGCGGCAACCCGGGCGGCTACGTCAACGAGGCCGTGGGCGTGGCAAGCCAGTTCCTCGCGAGCGGCCTCGTCTACATCGAGCGCAACGCGGCAGGCGAGCGGACCGAGCATCCGGTCTCGCCCGGCGGTGTCGCCACGGACCTGCCGCTGGTGGTCGTCGTCGACGGCAACACCGCCAGCTCGGCCGAGATCGTGTCGGGCGCCCTGCAGGATGCTGGGCGCGCCAAGGTCGTCGGCCAGACGACCTACGGGACCGGAACGGTGCTCGGCGAGTTCGTCCTGTCCGATGGCTCGGCGCTGCGGGTCGGGACCGTCGAGTGGCTGACCCCGCAGGGCCGACGGATCTGGCACGAGGGCATCGCGCCGGACGTGTCGGTCCTGCTCGCCAGCGGGGAGACGCCCCTGACACCGGACGACGTCCGACAGCTGACGGCGGCCCAGGCCGGGTCGATAGATGATCCGCAGCTGGCCCGCGCGCTCGAGGTCGTGGCCTCGCAGGCGGTCGCCGCGCGCTGATCGCGTCGGGTACGCGGGACGATCGGCCGTCGCGGCTACGCTATTCGGGGGTCGGGTCCGGAACGTCCTCGCCAGCCTTGGCGGGCTCGTGTGCCGGCGCGTCGAGCTCGTCGGGGAACACGACCGCAAAGTCCCCGCCACCCTCGCCACTCAGCCCGCGGACGGGCTGGCCCTTCGCCACCAGCTCCTGCACGGGCGGCGTGGTGCGGAAGATCTGCTGGTCGAACCCGACGATGATCCCGCCGAGCGTCCCGGACACGGAACCGCGCTTGCGCTTTGTCATCGCGACGAGTGAGCCTCCGGCGCACCGTCGGCTGGTCGGATGGGGTCGAGGCCGGGCATCGCCTGATGCTACCCCGAGCGAGCAGGCGCAGCGCCGGTCCCCGCTCGCTGATCCAGTGTCGCGGTGATGCCTCGGAGGCATCGATATCCTATCGAGACCCTCGGATTGCGGCGCTGAGCAGTCGACCACCGTCGATTCGCCTCGTTCGTTTGCCTGCCGGGCATCGATCGGTGCTCACAAGGGTCCCGTGCATGCTTCCGACCGAAGATCGATGCCACTCCGGCAACGAGTGCGGCGGCCCGGCGGCCCCCGCCCCGCCCCCACTCCGCTCTTGGGCGGGCGGCCGTTTACCCAGTAGCTGAGGGTTGACGACCGACGATCGCTTCCAGCCCGACCGATATCGATCCGCAATGCACCAAGTTCGACGTTCGGCCTTCTGGCGGGGGCACTCGAGCGGGGTGAGGACCGAGCGCCGCCAGGACCCGCGGCGCGAGGACTCCGGGCCGGTCATGTCGTTGGTTCCGGAGCTGGTGTCGGGTCCGGGGTCGGCTCGGGGGTGGGAGCTGGTGTCGGGTCCGGGGTCGGCTCGGGTGTCGGCTTCGGGGTCGGCT
>DASSII010000036.1:0-34847 GCA_035692005.1 Candidatus Limnocylindrales bacterium
CCGGCGGTGAACCGTGTCGTGTCGTGGGCGTGGGCGAGCGCCTCCTCGTAGTGGATCGTCGGCCGGATCGTGTCGGACCCGCGAGCAGGCGCAGCGGCGATGGCCGGTGCCGGCAACAGGGCCAGGATGGACAGGGCGACGAGCGCGAGCCCGAACGGCCGTCGCAGCGTGGAGGGGGCGGCCGGACGGGTGGTCGACATCGATAACGATCCTCGGCTGGGGTCACTCACCATAGCCAGCCCCGGCGGGCGGAGGCTAGGCGACGATGGTCCGGGTGGGGACCGGTACGGTGCGGTGCGGTGCGTCGGCCGGACGGGACGGCGAGGGACCTGGCGACGCGAACGCGCGGGACCCTCCCAGTATCGCCCTCAATGCAACGGCAGCTTGATGGCGGTCCGCTGCCGCTGGCCGTCGAGATCGTCGCCGACGGCACGCAACGTGAGCGAGCCGGCCGATCCCCCGCGCTTGAGGGTGATCGACACGCTGTAGCCGTAGGTCGAGGTCTTCGTCATCGTCTTCGACCAGGTCGCCAGGCCGGGCTGGAGGACGTACATCCGCGGCAGGGCCTTGAGCCGCTCTGCCGACACGACCTTGATCGTGATGGTCTGGCCGCGCCCCGGCGTCATGTCGGACGAGCGAACGGTGAAGGCGTCCATCCGGAACGGCACGGACTGGGCGACGGTCGTCAAGCTGTCGGTGGCGCTGACGTACGAGGTGTACGTCCCGACCGGCAGGCGCGTCCCGTCGGCGCGGCGGCCGGCATACGTCGCGGACCAAACACCGCCGGCCCGTATCTGACCCGCGATCAGCGTGTCGACCACGGCGCCGGCGGCATCGCGGATCGTCCAGCTGACCCTCGCGCTGCGGCGCAGGACGAAGCCGAGCGTCGTCGATGTCGAGTAGCGGTCGAGGTCCTGCGGGTAGAACAGCGTCTTCGACGTCGTGACGGAGCGCAGGGCCGTCGCCACCCGGGTCTCACGGGTCACCGCGCTGCCGGTCGTTCCGGTCGCGTCGCGCGGATCGATCCGGATCTGGTACGGCCCGTCCGGCACGAGCGCCCCGGCGTCGTTGCGGCCGTTCCAGCTGACCGCTACCGGGCCTGCAGCGACGTCCTGTTGCCAGGCGCGGACGCGCGTACCGGCGGCGTCGGTGACACGGACGACGAACGCGCCGCGCTCGAGGGCCGTGGCGGTCCACGCGATCGTGTCGCGAGAGCCGTCGCCGTTGGGCGAGAACCAGCGCACCGGTTCATCGGCCGGGCTGATGTCGCCGAGCTCGGCCGGAGTCGTGTCGATGGTGAGCGTCGCGGTCCGTGTCGCAAGGACGTTCGACCAGCCGTCGACGCCGTCGATGTCGTAGGTGTAGGCACCGTCGGGCAGGACCCCGCCGACCATGTCCCGTCCATCCCAGTCGATGGCCAGGCGGTCCGCCCGACCGGTCCATTCGGCCACCGGATCGCCACCGCCGACGGGTCGGATCCGCAGCCGCCAGGCGACTGGCTCCGTGAACCGGGCGGCGATGCCGACGACGTCGAACCGGCCGTCGCCGTTGGGCGACAGGCGCGCTGTCCCGGCATCGACGGCCGACGTGCGCGGCGCCGTGCTGTCGCGGGGAACGAGCGTGCCGCCATCGACCCAGCCGTGGATCGCCGGGTCGTCGAGCCCCTCGACCTCGACCGCCGGGCCGCCACTCGCGGTCGTTTCGGGACCCCGACTGAGCGTCCGCAGGCGGGTGCCGGCGGGCAGGCTGTCGGGCGTCGCCGACGTGTCCGTCGCGGTCAGCGTCGCGTCGCTGAAGACGGCTGCCGTGGCGGGGCCGACCTCGGCCCGGCCGGGGACCACGATGGCCGCGGGGTCCGCGCTCGTGTCGGGCGCACCGGCGCGCATGACGTCGTCGGCGGTCAGGCCCGGCTGGCTGACGAGCGATCGGTAGTAGCCGCTCGTTGCCGTATCGGTGTCGGTGTAGGCGCGTGCGCCCGGCGTGCGTGTCGAGGCGAACGACTTGACGTGGCCGTGGTAGTTCGGCGCGCTGCGCCAGACCTGCTCGATCGTGGCGTGGGTCGTGAACAAGGCTCGGATGTACGGCTCGGGCCCGCCATGACCGTCGGCGATGACGGCCTGCGCGCCGGATCGCAGGAAGCCCGCCGCGTAGTTGTCGACCCGCTTGCGTGCCGTGCTCTCGGTCGGCGCCGGATCGCCGGGTTCCGAATTGCCCGAGGCGTAGCACAGCCGGCTGAGCAGGATGACCGCATCGGGAGCCAGGTCGAGGGACGCGACCGCGGGCTCGCCGTAGTACTTGTTGTTGTAGTCGCCGTTGCCCGCCGTGGCGTTGAGCCCGAACCCATCCTTGGTCGTGTAGTTCGGGTCGTACGTGTACGGGCTCGGCCAGCCGTTGCCGTGGCCGAAGTACACGACGATCGACGCCCCAACGGTCGCCGACTTCACCTTCGCCCAGGTCGCGTTCGGGCTGTACACCTTGACCACGTTCGAGGTGTGCTTGATCGCCTCGGCGTAGGCGCGATCGGCCGCCTGCCGATAGGTCTCGGTCACCCCGTGCGTCGCGCCGACGATGATCACGACCTTGGGACCGGCGGTCGCGGCACGCACGGGCGTGAAACCGGCCAGGACGGCGAGCAGCGACAGCAGGACGGCGACGAGACGGTGCGTCAACGGGGGACTCCGCGCGTGGGGATCGGATGCCCGACAACCGTCGCCGACGCCGAACGACGCCTCAATCGCAGGATGGTCCCGACCCGCTTAGCCCCTTCGGGGCGGCGCGGGGGGCGTGGGGTGGCGAGCGGTGGGGTGCGGGGCCCTCAGCGCTCGGCGCGCAGTCGTGCGACGAGCGCGTCGAGCGGCGGGTTCGAGCGATCCCGAGCCGACAGGATGGGTCGGCCGTCGGCGCTGCCGGGCACGCTCGGCCAGCGGATGGCGGCCAGCGGATCGTCCCACGCGAAGCCGAGCTCGTCGCTGCCGTCGTAGGGGTTGGTGACGAGGTAGATCAGCTCGAGCTCGTCGAGCGCGAGGAATCCGTGGGCGACCCCGACCGGGATGTCGACCCAGTGGTCGACCGCCAGCTCGCGGGTCTCGACGAGCGGCCGGTCGGCGCCCGCGAGCATCGGCCGCACGTCGACGAGCGCCACGAACGCCCGGCCGCGGGCGACAAGCCAATGGTCCAGCTGGCGGCGATGCAGGTGCAGGCCACGGAGCACGCCCCGCAGCGACGATGACAGGTTGGCCTGCACGAACCGTGGCTGCCCGACGGCCGGTGTACCCGCGACGGCCGGTGTACCCGCGTCTGCCGGGTCGATCGGGCCGAAGGTGTCCTCGCGCCACAGTTCGCGGAACGAGCCGCGCTCGTCTTCGAAGCGCGCGATCGTGCCGTAGCGCACGCCGGGCAAGGCCGACGGAGACCCCGGCGTGGCCGGCTCGTCCCCGACCGGACCGGCTGTCACCGTCGGCCACCTGACGCGAGCGCGAGCGAGCGGGCCAGCTGTGGAGCGTACTCGGCCATCGCCTGTTGCCACGGCCGCATCGGCTCGCCCGACGGCAGCGCTGTCGGGGCGAGGACGGCCCACGACGGGGGTGTGGACGCTCGCGGCCAGGTCGAGCCTGGGACTTCCTCGACCGGCACGTCGAGGCGGAGGCGGGCGAGCACGTCGCGCGCCCAGTCGGCCCGTGAGGCGACGCCGGTCGCGACCAGGTGATGGATGCCACCGACCTCGTCCTCCGCGAGCAGCTCCACGATGGCGTCGGCAACATCGGCGGCGTAGGTGGGCGTTCCCCACTCGTCCCCGACGGCGCGCAACGGTTCACCGGCCGCCCGGGCGCGCTCCGCCGCCGCCGCGATCTTGCGCGGGAAGTCGGCGCCGGGCGGGCCGTAGAGCCACGCCGTCCGGGCGATGCCGAGCGTCGCTCGCCCGTCCCGGTAGGCGTCCCGGGCAACCTCCTCGCCCTTCGCCTTGGAGACGCCATACGGGTTTGCGGGGCTCACCGGCTCATCCGGGGCGTACGGCCGGCGATCGGTCCGCGTCCCATCGAAGACCTCGTTGGTCGAGATGACCAGCAGGTCGAGACCGCCTGCCGCGCAGGCCTGGGCCAGCCGCCCGGTCGCCCCGGCGTTCCGCTGCAGGGCCAGCTGCGGGTCGCGCGCGCAGCCGTCGACATCGGTCCACGCCGCGGTATGGACCACGACTTCGGGGCGATCACGCTCGAGGACCGCGTCGATCCCGTCGGGTTCGTCCAGGTCGAAGTCGGTCCGTGACCAGCCGATCGGCCCGGCGGGACCGCTGAACGGTGCGTCCGCGAGGGCTCGCAGGAGGGCACTCCCGAGACGCCCGGTCGCGCCCGTGACCGCGACCCGCATCAGCCCGCCGACCGAAGCCGTGCGCCGTACTGTCGTTCGTAATACGCGTCCCAGTCACCCGATCGCGCCGCCCGCCACCACGCCTCGTTGGCGACGAACCAGTCGACGGTTCGCGCCAGGCCATCCTCGAAGGCGACGCGTGGATGCCAGCCGAGCGCGGCGATGCGCGACCCGTCCATCGCGTAGCGGCGGTCGTGGCCCGGCCGGTCCTCGACGTGGCGGACGAGCGACCACGGCTTGTCGAGTCGCTCGAGCAGCAGCCGCACGGTGTCCCGGTTCGTCATCTCGACGCCACCCGGGACGTTGTACGTCTGGCCGCTCGCGCCGTGGCGCAGGACGAAGTCGATGCCGGCCGCGTGATCGTCGACGTACAGCCAGTCGCGGCGCTGGAGGCCGTCGCCGTATAGCGGCAGCGGTCGGTCGTCGATGGCGTTGGTGACGAACAGCGGGATGAGCTTCTCGGGGTGGTGATACGGCCCGTACGTGTTCGAGCCGCGGGTCACCACCGCATCGAGCCCGTGGGTCACGACGTAGCTCCCGACGAGGAGCTCCCCGGCGGCCTTGGCTGCGGCGTACGGCGAGCGCGGTGCCAGCGGATCGCCTTCGCGGGCGTGTCCGGTCTCGATCGAGCCGTACACCTCATCGGTCGACACCTGCAGGAAGCGCGGGCGGCCCGCGGCGGTCCGGCACGCCTCGAGCAGCACATGGACGCCGATGACCCCGGTGCGCAGGAACGCCTCCGGGTCGAGGATGGAGCGATCGACGTGCGACTCGGCGGCGAAGTTGACGACGGCGTCCACGTCAGCGACCAGGTCAGCCACGACCTCGGGATCGGCGATGTCGCCGTGGACGAACCGGAACCGGCCGGCCAGGTCCGGATCGTCGCGCACCGGGCCGAGATTGGCCTCGTTGCCCGCGTAGGTCAGCTTGTCGAGGACCGTGACGTGCGTCCCGTCCCGTCGACCGAGGACGTCGCGCACGTAGGCCGAGCCGATGAAGCCGGCACCGCCGGTCACGAGCAGTCGCTGGTAGTCGCGCCCCGTCTCGCCCGGTCCGGTCATCCCAGCGGCCGTTCGACCGGCGGCTCGAGGCGACCGGCCGCATCGTCGTCGCGGGCGAGCTCCGCCGCGCGCAGGAGTGATGGCACCGTCCCCGCATCGGTCCAGTGGCCGTCATAGATCCTGGTGAACAACCGGCCGTCGGGCACGTAGTGATTGAGGACGTCGGTGATCTCGAACTCGCCGCGGCCCGACGGCGCAAGCCGATCGATGACCCCGAACGCGTCCGGTCGCAGGAAGTACACGCCGATGGGGATGAGGTCGCTCTTGGGTCGCTCGGGCTTCTCCTCGAAGCCGACGACCCGGCCATCGGCGTCGAGCTCGGCCACCCCGAACCGCTCGGGGTCCGGGACGCGGTAGAGCAGCGTTCCCGCGCCGTGCGAGCCGGCCTCGAACTCGGCGGCGACATCGACCAGCGCCGGCCCACGCAGGATGTTGTCGCCGAGGATGCAGCAGAACGCATCGGCACCGACGAAGTCGCGAGCCAGCCCGATGGCCTGGGCGATGCCGTATGCCCCGGCCTGGTAGCGGTAGGTCAGGTTCAGGCCGAAATGCGAGCCGTCGCCCAGCAGCTCGACCACGTCGCCGACGCTCTTGCCACCGACGATGACCATCACCTCGCGGATGCCCATGCCCGCCAGGGTCTCGATGGGGTAATAGATCATCGGACGGTCGTAGATCGGCAGCAGGTGCTTGTTGGTGACGATCGTCAGCGGGAACAGGCGGGTGGCCGTCCCGCCGGCCAACACGATGCCCTTCATCGCCCGGAAGCGTAGCAGCCCGGGTGCGCGCTCCGGCCCGGGTTCAATGCCGCGGGCTCGCGCCCGCCGACGGCTCGGCCGTGAAGCACGGCTGCTCTCCCTCGGGCAGGGTCCCGTCCGTTCCCGTGCTGCAGTCGACCGGCTGCTGCTCCAACGGCGGCAGGCCACCCTTGTAGTCAAGGACGACCAGGACGTACTCGAGCTTGGCCAGATCCGCGGTCGGCTGCAGGTAGGCGGTCTGGACGACGTCGTTGGCATCCCGTCGGACGTCGATGACCTGGCCGATGAGCAGCCCCTTGGGATACGGCGACCGGATCCCCCCGGCGAGCTCGATGCCGGCCGTCACGACCTCGTCGCCGAGATCGATCCGTTCCGTCGCGTCGACCTGCTCCATCACGAGCACGCCACCCAGCTGGCCGACGACCTGGCCGGTCGCGGCCGTCGTCACCAGTTGGCCGATGACGGTCGACGACCCATCGGTCAGCAACACGACCGTGGCGCTGTCCGGACCGACCTCGGTGACCCGCCCGGCCAGGGCGCCGCCGCCGGCCACCACCACGTCGCCTACCTTGATCCCGGCGTTTGTCCCCTTGTCCAGCCCGATGACGCGGCGGAACTCGGACGACTCGCGCGAGATCACCTGGGTCGCCACGGTCTTGAAATCGAAGCCGGCCTGGAGCTGCAGCAAGTCGGTCAGGTGCAGGTTCTCGCGGGCGACCTCCTGGAGACGGGCGTTCTCGGTGGTGAGCCGCTCGTTCTCAGAGCGCAGGGAGCCGTTGTCAACCCGCAGCCGGTCGATCTCGGCGATGGCCGTCCCGACCGACGCCACTGCCCCGGCGACGCCGTCGAGGGCGCCCTGGATGGGCCGGAACGCGAAGCCGATGCCGCTCTGCACGTCACGCACGAACGGGTTCGACGAGAACGCCATCAGGACGAGGGTGATGGCCAGCAGGACGGTGAAGGCGATGGTCCGGCGCCGTGCGCTTCGGGTGGAGATGAGTGTCGTCATCGCAGTCCGATCATCGGTCGGCGGTCAATCCAGGACGCCGCGCCGACTCAGCGGGGTGGTCGTGAATAGGTGTCCGAGACGAGGACGCGGGCCATCTCGTCGAGGTCCTGCAGCACGACGCCGGTCCCGCGCGCGACGCAGGTCAGCGGGTCGTCCGCGACGTGGACCGGCATCTGGGTCGCCTCGGCGATGCGCCGGTCGAGACCGGCCAGGAGCGCCCCGCCGCCGGCCACGACGATGCCCTGGTCCATGATGTCGGCGACCAGCTCGGGCGGGGTCTCTTCGATGGTGTCCTTGACCGTGTCGACGATCTGGGCCACGGACGGCTCGATGGCCTCGCGGATCTGGTCGGCACCCACCTCGACGCTGCGCGGCAGCCCGGTCAGCAGGTCGCGCCCCCGGAGCGTGACCCGCTGGGCGTCCCAATCGCCCGGATACGCAGAGCCGATGGCGATCTTGATGTCCTCGGCCGTCCGCTCGCCGAGGAACAGGTTGTACTCGCGTCGGGCGAAGGTGACGATGTCCTGGTCCATCTCGTCGCCACCGATCCGGATCGAGCGGCTCACGACGATGCCACCGAGCGAGATGACCGCCACTTCCGTGGTCCCGCCGCCGATGTCGACGATGAGGCTGCCCGACGGTTCGCTGACCGGGAGCCCGGCGCCGATCGCAGCGGCCATCGGCTCCTCGATGAGGCGCGCCCAACGAGCTCCGGCGTTGAGGGCGGCGTCGCGTACGGCGCGCTTCTCGACCTCGGTGACGCCGGACGGGATGCCGAGCAGCATCCGCGGCCGCGGGATCAGCCCGATCCGGTCGTGCACCCGGTTCACGAAGTACTTGATCATCTGCTCGGTGACGTCGAAGTCGCTGATCACGCCGTCGCGCAGCGGTCGCACCGCGATGATGTTGGCCGGGGTCCGACCGACCATCCGCTTCGCCTCGGCACCGATCGCCAGGACGCGCTTGGTCTTGGCATCGATGGCGACGACCGACGGCTCGCTCATGACGATGCCGCGGTCTCGGACGTGGACGAGCGTGTTGGCCGTCCCGAGGTCGATGCCGATGTCGCGGGAGAACAGGCCGAGCAGGCGGTCGAGCATGTTGGGGGGCGGGTCCTCGTCAATCGCGGGTCGCGGGTCGCGGGCGGAGGCGGTCGGGAGGGTGACCGGATCGCGCCGGGGGGTCGAAAGGGTGGCCGCGGTCGCGGCCCGCGCAGTCTACCAGAGGGTCCGCGCAGGGCCGGGTGGCCGTCGGTCGGCCGCTCGCCAGCGGTGCGGTGACGGGGCGCGGCGGGTCGGCGGCGGGTCCAGGCCGCGGCGGGTCGGCGGCGGGTCCGCGGCGGGTCGGCGGCGGGTCCGCGGCGGGTCCGCGGCGGGTCCGCGGCGGGTCCAGGCCGCCGTCGGCGGCGTGAGTGGTCGCCTTCCCGCCACGACCGCCCCGGCTGCTGGCGGACGACCCCGGGCACACCGCGTCAGTCCCAGACACCATTTCGGCACAGGTCCTCGTGGCGCCGACCGTGTCGTCAGCCTCAGACACCATTTCGATACAGGCCACTCGTGATCGATCACCCGATCGACAGGGTGTGGCCCACGGGGCGACGGACCACGCACGCTCGTGTCGGGAACGTGTCTGGGGCTGACAAATCGCGCGCGACATGGCGCGCGACGGGCGCGGGAGGGACGCTCGTGTCGGGAACGTGTCTGGGGCTGACACATCGCGCGCGACATGGCGCGCGACGGGCGCGTGCCGTCCACGCCACTGGCGCGGGAGGGACGCGGGCGCCGTCCGCGCGACGGGCGCCGTCAACGCCACGCCTCCCAGCGTCGGGTCAGTCGGCGACTCGCGCCTCGGGCGCGGCCCGGTCGAAGACGACGCCGCGATCCCGCAACGAGACATACGCGTCGTGCCCGATGACCAGGTGATCGAGCAGGGCGATGTCGAGCAACCGTCCGGCGGCCAGTGCCTCGGCCGTCAGGTGGAGGTCGTCGGGCGACGGAGTGGGGTCGCCCGATGGATGATTGTGGACCAGGATCACCCCCGCGGCGTTGACCCGGACGGCGTCGCGGAAGAGCTCGCCGACGCGCACCAACGACGACGACACGTTGCCCTGGTACACCGTCGCCACCCGCAGCACGTGGTTCTTGGTGTCGAGGATGACGACCCGCAGCTCTTCCCGTTCGAGCCGGCCCATCTGGAGGACGAGCCGATCTGCGATGTCGTGCGGGCCGCGGATCGACCAGCGCCCCGCCGGCCAGTCGGCGAGCAGCCGCCGACCGAGCTCGAACGCCGCGAGGAGCTGGGCGGCCTTCGCGTCGCCGATGCCCGGCAGGCTCGCCAGCTCCAGTCGATCCGCGCGCGCGAGGCCGGTCAGACCCTCATGCGCGGCAAGTGCGTCACTCGCGAGTCCCACCGCCGAGCGGCCACGTACCCCGCTCCCCCAGACGAGCGCGATGAGCTCCGCCGACGTCAATCCCGCCGGGCCGCGAAGCGCCAGCCGTTCGCGCGGCCGCTCTTCGGTCGGCATCTCCCGGATGGAGTGGCCGTCGGGTGGCCGGCCATCGGCGTCGGTCGTTCGGACCACCGGCAGGACCTCCATCGATGGGGCATGGGACGACGGGACGTCCTCCGGCCCGGACGACGGAAGCCCGCCGATTCCTCCCGCCATCCGGACCATGAGGACGACACAGAGCCTAGGCGTCGGCCCTCACCCGGCACTCATCCTGGCCTTGGGCGGGGCTTATCGGACGCGCGTCAGACGGTCGGCACCGGGTTACGGGCGGCGAGCTCGGCGAGCACCAGGAGCACGGCGTTGAACGCCGCGTGCAGCCCGATCGGTGCCCAGATCGAGCGGCGACGGACGAACAGCCAACCCAGGGCCAGCGCCACCGGCACGCGGGTCAGGAATGCGGCCAGGGCCAGCCCGAACGCCTCTCCTGCGGTCGAGCCGGACACGGTCAGCACGTGCACGACGGCGAAGAACAAGGCGCCCCGGATCAACCCTTGCGCCCGGCCCATGCCGCGGACCCAGGCGGTCGTGGCCAGGCCACGGAACAGCAGCTCCTCGCCGATCGGGGCCACGAGCGCGCCGGCAACGAGGTTCAGGACGAGACCGCCCGCATCCCCGGTCGGGGGCAACGGGCTCGTCGGGGTGACCGGCACGAGCCGGGAGACGAGCAGGGCGACGGGCACCGTCGCGACGATCACCGGCGCCGCCCACAACACGCCGCTGACTAGCTGACGGGCGGCCTCGGGGCTGGGACCGGTCACGCCCATGTCGTGCCACGACAGGGCACCGCCGTCGACCACGAGCAGCCGGACCAGGCCGACGTAGACGAGCGCCGACACCGTCACCGACGCGAGCCGGCCGAGTGGCCCGTCGACCGGCGCCCCGACGAGCCCGAACGCCAGTCCGACACCGATGACGATGAGGCCGGCGATCGGGATCGAGGCGGCGAACACGAGGAATGGCGACGGCCCGAGATATGGCTGTCTGCCACGAGCCCGTCGCTCGATGGTCTGGCTGCCCGCGGCGGCGACGAGCCCGACCGACAGGATCAGGAGGCCGACGGCGAGCAGGATCGTCGCTGCCAGCGTCGGGCCGGCCAACAGGGCGATGACGATCGCGCCCACCCCCACGATCGTGCCGAGCCAGCCGATGACGAACAGGCCCGGAGCGGAGCGGCCTTCGATCGTGAACGTCGAGCTGCCGAGCCGTGGCGGCACGGTGGTCTCGCTCGGCACGGTCGTCTCGCTCGGCACGGTGGTCTCGCTCGGTACGGTCGGCACGAGCGGCACGTCGAGGCCGTCCGGCGCATCCGGGTCGGGTGGGGCGCCCGGATCGCGCGGGATCAACGTTCGGGCAGCGGGTCCCCGGCCGCGCCGCTGGGGCGGGTGGCGCGCGAGCCGCCCCGCGATCGGACCGCCGTCTGGATCTGGGCCGGCACCGCAGCCGGTGCCGAAGCGGCGATACGGCCAGTCGCCTGGGCCCCGGAGGGCAACGGTTCGAGGACGCCCGAGGCGACCACCTCGCGGCGTTCGAAGTCCTTGCCGCACCAGGCGCACAGCGACCAGTCAAGCCCGACCAGGCGTGAGCAATTCGGGCAGACGCGGTTGAGCCGCGTCCGACATGACGGGCAGATGATCCAGTCGTCGTCGATGCGTCGCTCACAGGTCGGACAGTGGTGGACCGCCTCGACCTCGTTGAGGAGCGCCTCTTCGGCCAGGTTCCGCTCCCACACCTCGCCGATCTTCTCGTGGGGTCGGACGATCTTGTAGACCCACACCGCGAGGATGAACAGGAACGGCGTGAACAGGATGATGCCGGCCGCCACGAGGTAGGGCAGGATCGCGTTATCCGAGCGCTGCTGCATATCCCGGAACGCCCAGTACGCCGAGGCGATCCAGAGGACCACGATGTACACGAAGATCAGGCGCGCACCGATCTGGACGACCGGGCTGTCGATGATCTGCCCGATCGTGTCACCGATGCCGGCGAGGATCTGCTCCATACCCTGGGGGGTCCCTCCGTGGGGGCGTGCTGGTCGGCCGCAGTGTAGCAGGGGTCCTGCACGATCCTCCCCAGGGACCGCTCGGTCAGCCCGGGTTCAGACGGCTTGGTCCATCCCGGCGTGACGGTCGCCCGCGAGCGCCGTACAACCGGCCACGACGAGCGACAGCGCACCGACGACGACGATCAGCACGCCCGGACCCGCGCCCAGCGGTCCGATGGCGTACGGCCACACGAGCCCGAGCAGCAGCGCACCAAGTCCGACGCCGGACAGCCCGACCCGGACCCAGACCGGGATCGGATTGGCCACGACCGCCAGGGCCAGGACGACGAGCAGGCCGACGACGACGACGACATGCCACGGCCCGGCGAGCCCCCAGCGGTCGAAATACCCCGTCCCCGGTGAGCCGATGACGACGCCCGACCAGGGCAGCAGGAAGCCGACCGACGACAGCGCCGCCCCGGCCACCGACAGCCAACGGACGAATTCGTCGAGTCGGGTGACCTCGGCGACGGCGCCCGATCGCGTCCGACCCCCGGCGCTCTGCCCGGACCGGGCAGCGGCTGCGTCCGGGTGGCCAGCCCAGGCCCGGGCGGGTGCCGGCGGCCCGGCGACGACCGAGGGTGGTGGCATCGGTGGAACGTAGGCGCCGGGCGCGGTCAGGATCGGCGCTGGCGCGACCGGAGCCGCCGTCGTGGCGGCGGCCAGTCCGACCACGTCCCAGGTCGGGGCGGCGGCCGTCCGCTGATCCGCGACCGGCGACAGGATCGACGGGATCGGTCGGCCATCGATCGGGAAGGCGGACCCGAGCCGATCGTCCTCGTCGGTGTCGTCGATGACGTCGTCGTCGGTGACGTCGTCGTCGTCCTCGACGCCCCCATCGTTCGCGACGGCAGCCGGTCCAGGCTCGACGTCCCAGGGAAGCTCGAGCTCGGCGTCACGCGGCTGGCGCTCGTATCGGAGTTCTCCATCGACGACGGCTCCGTTCGGGGCAGCGTCGACGTCGTACAGGACCGCTGGCGTGGCACGGACGGCGGCCCCGCCGACCACCCGACGTCCACCCGCCACCGACGCCAGCAGCTCACCGCAGGCCGGGCACGACAGCCGGCCGTACGGCACCGCCGCCGCACACGCTCCGCAGACCATCGTCTCGGTCGTCATCCAACACCTCGTACCGGATCGGCCCCCCGTGGCCGAAGGTGGCTCAGGGTGCCAGAGCGCGGATGAAGGTTCTAGTCACCCGTACGGGCCCCATGCCGGGCGCCGAACGTCCCGTCCAGCTCGACGGTCCACACGGCGGAGCGCCAGGCCGCCACGACACCGAGCAGCACGAGCCCGACCCCGAACAGGGCGACCAGGGTGACGACGAGGAGGACAGGGGCGAGCCAGCCCCCGTCGACCGCGAGCGACGCGCGCACCCCGTCCCAGGCCGCAGCGAGGGCCACGGCCGTCAGCCCCAGGAGGATCGAGACGACCGCCGTCGTCAGCGTGCCGATGGCGAGGGTCCGGCCGGGTCGCCGCAGGAACCGACCGAGCGCGCCACGCAGCGAGCGGGGCACCCCCTCCCCGAGGAGGATGACCCGCCGGGCAGCCACGGCGCCGATCGTCTCGCCGACCAGCCAGCTGAGGATGACCCCGACGATCGCGTCCGGCGCGCCGGCCAGGATGCGCACCGCCAGCGGGCTCCCGACGTCGCTCGGCACGGTCAGCTCCTGGTAGGCGACGGACACGATCCGGATGGAACCCCAGGCCAGCGCCACCGCCAGCGGCAGGTCGGCCACAAGGCGCACCGCGAGCACCCGCCAGGCTCTGCCCCGGTCAGGCGCCGGCCACGGAGCGGCGGCGGGGGTCGGCCGCGTGCCAGCGGACAGCTCGTCGTCCGCGGCGACCGATCGCACCAGCTCGACCTCGGCCGCGGCCGCGACGATGCCCCCGCCGAGCAGCCAGACGAGCACGGCGACGACCGCGACCGCTGCCAGCTCGACGACCTGCGCGGTGCGCCGTCCGAAGGCAACGTCTTCCAGCAGCGGAGCGAGCACGTTCGCCAGGCCGACCGGCGTCGGCAGCACGACGATCGGGGCGACGACCAGCGCGAACCCGCCGCGCACGAGGAAGCCCAGCAGTCCGAGCACCCACGTCGCCGGCCGGGTCAGCGCGATGAGGAACGAGGCGAGCAGCGTCGCCCCGACGGTCATGGCGTGGGCGAGGGCACGCTCAGGCCCGGCGCCAGTCGGTCCAGTCGTTCGAGCGCGTCCTTGACCAGGGAGATCTCCTCGCCGTAGCGCGCGAAGTCCCCGTCACGCAGCGCGCTCTGGGCGAGGTCGAAATGCGCATTGGCAAAGGCGATGAGCCCGGGGACGTCGGCGGGCAGCGGGCCGCCCGGACCGGGTGTCGCGCTCGGGCCGGGCGTCGGCGCGGGGGTCGGACCAGGGCTGGGCGTCGGTGTCGGGCTCGGGCTGGGTCCGCTCTCGGCGTCGATCAGCTGCTCGAGCGCCTGCGACAAGGTGTCAGCCCACACGACCTCCCGCGGCGAGGCGACGACGATCCGGCGGAATTCCGGGAACGCGGATCCGGTCGACTGGAGGTAGACCGGCTGGAGGTACAGGATCGAATCGGTGATGGGCACGACGATGAGGTTGCCCCGGATGACGTTGCTGCCCGAGTTGCGCCACAGCGTGAGTTGCTGGCTGATGGCGGCGTCCTGGTCGATGCGCGCCTCGATCTGGGCCGGCCCGAAGATGGACGTATCGGCCGGGAAACGGTAGACCCGCGTGGCGCCGTAGTCGGGCGCGTCCATCCGGGCCGCCACCCACGCGATCATGTTCGGCCGCCCGACGGGGACCATCGGCTGGAGGAGCAGGAACTCGGCGTTCGTCTCGCCGGGCATCCGCATCACGACGTAGTACGCCTCTGACGGCAGGGTCTGCTCACTCGTCTGGCCCTGTGGCACCGTCCACACGTCGTCGGTCCGGAAGAACTGCTCGGCGCTGGTGACGTGGTAGCGACCGAATACCCGCGTTTGGACGTTGAACTGCTCCTCGGGCACCCGCAGATGCGGGACGAGGTCGGTCGGCATCGCCGACATCGGCTCGAACAAGGTCGGGAACACGCCGGCATACGCGCGCACGATCGGGTCGTCGGGGTCGGCCATGTAGAAGTGCATGGTCCCGTCGTACGCGTCCATCGTGATCTTGACGCTGTTGCGGATGTAGTTGAACGGCTGACGGCCGAGACCGGTCCCCTCGAACTGGCGCGGATCGAACCCCTGGGCATGGGGGAAGCGGTCCGACACGGTGTACGCGTCCTGCACGTATTTGAGCCGCCCATCGCCGTCGATGACGAGGTAGGGGTCCTTGTCATACAGGAGGAACGGCGCGATCTCGGCCAGTCGATCGGACAGCGTCCGGTGGAACAGCAGCTGGCTCTGGTTCGTGACCTGGTCGCTGATGAGCAGGTCGAGGTCACGGAACCGCAGCGCGAACAGCAAGCGCATGAGGGTCGTGTCGATCTTGACGCCGGTCGTGCCGGTCCAGCGTGTCGCGGTGCCGGCGGCGCCGGTGTCGTCACCGCTGTCGCCGGTCGGGTAGTCGAACTCCGCCTGGCGCGCGCCGACCACGACGTACGACGACGCTCGCTCACCGAAATAGATGCGTGGCTCGGTGATCGGCGGCGCGCCCGCCGTCGAGACCGGCGGCAGGTTGCCGATGAACAGCCGCGGCTGGCCCTCGTTGGCGACCTCGTTGACCGGCACCATCGCGGCGCCGATGCCGTGGGTGAAGTTGATGCGCTGATTGACCCAGCCGGTCGCCTGCGGGTTCTGCTCGAGCGCGAGCTCACGCGCCGACAGCATCACCTGGCGCTGGACCCCGTCGATCAGGTAGCGGTCGGTGTCGACGTCGACGAAGTCGTAATAGCGCCGGACCGTCTGCAGCTGATCGAGCGACTGGGCGAGCGGTCGGTAGTCCCATAGTCGGGCGTTCTGGAAGGTGGCCGCTTCGTCCGCGATGACCTGCGGCGTCAGCACCGACTCACCCCGGAACGGGTGATCGTCCTCCCACGCGTCGAGCCCGAAGGCGAGTCGGGTCATGGCGATGTTGTTGCGGATGTACGGCTGTTCCTGGGCGAACTCGTTGGGCTCGACGGTGAACCGCTGCACGGCCTCCGGATACGCCCGCCCGATGAGCAGTGACGCCAGCAGCCACACCCCGACCGTGAGGCCGAGGGGCCACAGCATCCGGGTGAACGCGGCCCCGACGAGGAACGCGGCGGCCAGCCCGGACACGACGGTCAGCACGTCATACGCGAAGAACTGGGCGTTCTGATCGGTGAAGCTGACACCGGTCACGAAGCCGCGGCCGCTGTAGGCCAGCTCGTACTTGTCGAGCTGATAGCCGAACGCGATCGACAACAGGAAGAGGCCCCCGAGCACGGCCAGGTGGACCCGCACCGGAGTCGGGAAGACGAGCCCTCCGCGCGATGCCCCGACGAGGTAGCGCACGGCGACCGCGATGAGCGCGGCCACCACGATCCCGTTGAACAGGGCCTGCACCAGGCGGAGGAACGGCAGGTCGAACAGGAAGAACGCGATGTCGCGCCCAAAGACCGGGTCGCGCACCGGGTTGGCCGCGTCCGGCGAGAACCCGACCCGATGGATCCACAGCAGGATCGTCTCCCACGATGCCGCGACCGACCCACCGATCGTCAGCGCGATGAGGATGGCGAGCCCGACCAGCGCCATCCCCGCGAGCGGCGTCAGGTCCGGGATGTCGTCGGCATCGAAGCCGACCGTTCGACCACCCTCCGTCCGGAACCGACCACCGGCGCGGTTCTGGTCGGCGGCCTCGTTGAGCCGATCGAACAGCGAACGGAACGACCCCCCGCCACGCCCCGTGTCCTCGGCCGGAGCAAGACGCGCCGCGAGGGCAAGGTTGCCGAGCAGGATCGCGAGCGCCCCGAGGGCCGCGGCCAGGAACAGGCCGACCTGCGCGCCCAGCCGCGTCCAGAACACCGTGTCGAACCCGATGCTTCGGAACCACAGCGCATCGGTCCACAGGTCGAGCCCCACGCTGAACAGCAGGAACAGCACGACGATGGCGATGCCGGCGATCCACCAGCCCGATCGGCGACGCCGACGGCCCGGCTCCCGGGGAACAGCTCGCGGTCGGCGCGGTGGCGGTCGATCATCGCCGTCATCACCGTCGGGCGCGGGTCCGACCGGCCGCGCACGCCGCGGGCCTCCGGCATCCGGGTCCTCGCCCCGAGCGGCCGCCTCTCGCCGGCGAAGCTCCTCCAGGAAGTCGTCGAACAGGTCGCGCATCTGGGCAGGAGTCTAGCGGGTCCGACGGTCGAGGCCGACCGACCGCTCGAGCGGGCCCGGCCCCGGCCTGGCGAGCCACCGATCCGAACCACGCCTCAGGGTCGCGAAAGACCCTCGACGGCGCGGCGGAACGCCGCCAGGACCGTGTCTGCCAGCTCGTTGGGGCGCATCGTCGCCGCGCGGGCCGGCTCGAACCGGAATGCGGCACGGATCGCCAACGGGGAGCGCCACGGGCGGGTCGGATCGTCGGGCGGGACGACGCCACCGACGCGCAGCTGGAGCCGACCGCCATCCTCGAGGATCAGGCCGGACAGGGCACCAGAGATGGCCGACCCGAGTCGTGCGAGCGGTGGGTCCGGTGGCGGGCCGGCGGCCGGGGCGACGTCGCGGAAGCTCACGACGCCGTCGTCGTCGGCGACCCACAGCAGCGTGAGCCACCAGCCGTCGGGTGCGTCCGACGGTCGGCTCATCCCGGCGCGCAGGATCCGGTCGCCGACGCGCACCTCGTGCTCGCGCAGGAAGGACGGGCCGGGCGGGGGCAGTCGGTCGGGCACGGCCGCAAGGATACGTGGCGCGCCGCGGAGCGGCGGCAGCGCGATCAGAGCGGGGCCGGCGGCTCCGTCCCGTGCGACTCGATCTGCGCGGCATCGGCCACGATCGCGGCATCAGGCGCATCCGTGGCTGCGACTGCCTGACCCGCGCCGGTATCAGGTGCGTCGATCGGGCTGACGGCCTCCGGGACCCGGCCCTCGACGGTCGCCTCCGCGCGCAACGCGTCGGCCTCCGCCTGCAGGTTGGCGACCTCCGCCTCGAGCTCGAGCCGGAGCATCTCGCGACGGACCTCCTGATCGGGCGGCGCCAGGGCGCCGACTTCCGCGGCAGTGGCCGCCTCGTCGGGATAGTCGCCGCTGATCCAGGACAGCAGCCGATTGCGCGGTCGCGCGACCGGCGTCTTCGCGCGGACGATCGCGGCGGTATCGATCGCGGTCAAGCCCGGGAGGGCCGGGTCCGTCGTGGGATCGACCGCCAACGCGGCCCCGCACGACGGGCACGTATCGGGATCACCCGCATACGTTGCCGAACACCACGGGCAGACCGAAGCTGCCGACTCTCCCCCATTGACCGTCTCGTCGACCATGGCCCGAATGCTACCCCGCGTCGCTCGGACCGGAATGGCCCATCGGTCCGGGGTTCGAGGGGGACCAGGTGGGGCTCGTCATTCCCATTCGATGGTCGCCGGGGGCTTGGAGCTGATGTCGTAGACGACCCGGTTGACGCCCGGCACCTCGTTCACGATCCGGCTGCTGATCCGGCCGAGGACGTCGTACGGAAGCTTGGCCCAATCGGCCGTCATGCCGTCCTCGGAGGTGACGGCGCGGATGGCGACGACGTTCGCGTAGGTCCGGCCGTCGCCCATCACGCCGACGCTGCGGACCGGGGTGAGGATGGCGAACGATTGCCACAGGGCTCGGTACAGGCCGGCCGCCTTGATCTCGTCGATGACGATCCAGTCCGCCTCGCGCAGCGTCTCCAGCCGCTCGCGTGACACCTCGCCGATGATCCGGATCGCCAGACCCGGCCCCGGGAACGGCTGACGCAGGACCATCGCCTCGGGCAGGCCGAGTTCGAGGCCGACCTTGCGCACCTCGTCCTTGAACAGGTAGCGCAGTGGCTCGATCAGCTGGAAGCGGAGGTCGGCCGGCAGGCCGCCGACGTTGTGGTGGGTCTTGATCTTCTGGGCCGCCTTGGTCTCGGCGGTCGCGCTCTCGATGACGTCGGGATAGAGCGTGCCCTGGGTCAGGAAATCGATGGCCCCGATCTTGGCCGCTTCCTCTTCGAAGACGCGGATGAATTCGTCGCCGATGATCTTGCGCTTCTGCTCCGGGTCCTCGATGCCGGCCAGCCTGGCCAGGAAGCGGTCGCGCGCGTCGACCATCACGAGGTTCATCCCGAGATCGCGCTCGAAGGTCACGCGCAGGAGCTCCGACTCCTTCTTGCGCATCAGGCCGTGGTCGACATAGATGCAGGTCAGCCGATCGCCGACGGCACGGTGGACGAGCGCCGCGGCCACGGCCGAATCGACGCCGCCCGACAGCGCACAGATGACCTTGCCGTCCGAGCCGGTCCTGGCCGCATGGGCGTCGACGCGCTCGCGGATGCCCGTCACGGTGGTGTCGATGAAGTTAGCCGCCGTCCACGACGGCGACACCCCGGCGATGCCGACGACGAAGTTGCGCAGCACGTCACGCCCGCGCGGGGTGTGCACGACCTCGGGATGGAACTGGATGCCGTACAGGTTGCGGGCCGGTGCCTGTAGCCCGGCGAACGGTGTCGAATCGGTCTGCGCGGTCGCGGCGAAGCCCTCGGGCAGGCGCGTGATCGAGTCGCCGTGGCTCATCCACACCGGTTGGTCCCGATCGAGCCCGGCGAACAGGCCGTTCGGTGCGGTGATCTGGACGTTGGCCGGACCGTATTCGCGCTTGCCCGCGGGCATGACGTCCCCGCCGAGCTCGCGCGCCATGAGTTGGGCGCCATAGCAGATGCCAAGGACCGGGATGCGGCCGCTCCAGATGGCCGGGTCGGCCATCGGCGCATCCTCGTCGTAGACCGAGTTGGGACCACCGGACAGGATGATCGCCTGGGTCCCGCGCCGCTCGAGCTCGTCGTACGTCGTGTCGTGCGGCAGGAGCTCGGAATACACGTCGAGCTCGCGGACGCGGCGGGCGATGAGTTGGGCGAACTGACTGCCGAAGTCGAGGATGACGACGGGGCCGGCGGCCGCCAAGGTCGGTGCATCGGCGGCGCGATCGGGCGCTGGAGCGTGCAGCGCAGTCTCGAGATACGCCTCGACCTCGGCGTCGTCGGGGGCGAGCACCCGGTGGCCGGCGTTGGCTGCCTCCCCGTGGACCGTCTTCCCGCGGTCACGGTCCGGTACGGCTGAAGCCTCGCTGTCCGCCAATCCACGCCCTCCGCTCGAGCCATCCACGCGGACCCAGTGTACCGGCGGGACGGTCAGTCGCGGTTGCGCATCGCCTCCGCCCCGGCCGCGATGTAGCGCTCGAATTCGGCGAGCACGTCCGGCGGCGGTGCCAGCTCGGCGAGAGCGGCGCGCATGTGACGAAGCCAGCGGTCACGCTGCTCGGCATCGATGGCGAACGGGACGTGGCGCATCCGCAGGCGCGGATGGCCGCGCTCAGCATCGTAGGTCCGCGGACCGCCCCAGTACTGCGCGAGAAACAGGGTCAGTCGACGCTGGGCGGGGCCAAGATCCGCCTCGGGATACAGGTCGCGCAGCTCGGGATCGTCGGCGACGCCCACGTAGAACCGCTCCACCAGCCGCTCGAAGAAGGGCATCCCGCCGGCACGTTCGAACAGGGTCCGCTGTGCGATCACCACACGATGGTACGGCCCATGCCGTGTGGCGGTGGCGTCAGCGCTTGGCGGGGACCGTCCGGCCGCGAACCGCCCGGCGCTCGGTGCCGCGCAGGTTGGCTGCGGCGACCTCGAGTAGGGCGAAGGCGGTGATCGCGATGAGGACCATGCCCACGGCGTCCATGGCCGGGAGTGTGGACGAGCGTTCGCCTGTCCGGAACCGGGCGAACGTCCTGCCGGCGATGGGACCGATGACGGGCGGTCAGGCGGTCGGCGTGGTGATCGGGTAGAGGACGATCCGGCTCGGGCTCGGCAATGCCGAGCGGGGCATGCCGACCGGGCGGATGGCCAGCGGCTGGCGGAGCCGGGCCTTGCGCGCTCCGGTCTGGGGTCGCACGTCGGGCAGCGGAGCGGGAACGCGAGCCATCGGGCGATGGGCGTGCGGCGTGAACGAGAAGGGCCGCAGCGCGAATCGCGTGGCGACGAGCCAGGCACCGATCATCCAGGCGAAGAACCCGAAGGCGGTCGCCCGGTCGGCACCGAACACCTCGAGGCCGGTCGCCGAGGCCAGCGCACCGAAGCCGGCGATCGCGACGCCCGCTGCGGCGAGATAGGCGACCAGGCCGGCGCCCCAGCGGCGACCGCGGATCAGGCCGACGATCGCAACAAGGTGGCCGATGCCGGCCAGCAGCCCAAGGATGACCGCCCAGCTGGCCGTGATCTGGTCAAGGCCGAGCGTCGGGACGACGAACAGCGTCGCGCCTAGCACGACCGCCCCGTTGAGCCCGGTCAGGAACGCGGCGAACCCGCGGGTCCCGCGCTGGAAACGGATGGGATCGTAGGTGCGATCTGGCCCGGTCATGCATCGGCTCCTCTGGACGGCTCGACCGCGTTGCGCGGTGGCCCGTGCCGATACGGTCTCCGGTCCCGGGTGGCGGGGGCATCGACGAGGGACGCCAAGCAGAGTGGACGGATGTCAGTCCGTCGGCGCCGACTCCAAGCGAATACGGAACGCCTCGAGGTCGAGCGCGAGCGCCCGCCGGACCTGCGGCGCCGCCATCGATTCGAACAGGCGCAGACGGAGTGGCAGGGCGATCCGCAGGCTCCACTCCAGCCGGCAGCCGCTCGCCGACCCGGCGGCCTCGGCCGTCGCGTCCTCGAGCGTCGCATCGATGTCGACGACGATGCCGTCGCTGTCGCGGCCGGACACCGCGAACCGCGTGGACGGCTCGAGCGCCGTCACCCTGGCGTCGATGACGGCCGATCGAACCCCGGCCAGACGCTGCTCGATGCGAAGTGGCACGCCCTGGGTGAAGCGCGCGACGAGCCCATCGGCACCGGCTACCCGCTCCACCCCGATGACGCCACTCGCGATGAGCCACTCGGGCCACGCTTCGACATCGACCAGCGCGGCGAACACGACGTCGACCGGTCGGGCGATATCGATCGAGCGGGTCTCGGCGATCGCCATGTCAGTCGACCACGGACGGTCGCAGGCGGAACGACGGCCCTCGACCGAGGCCCTCCGACGGCGTCCCGTAGCGCAGGATCAGCTCGCGCACGGCATGGATGTGGTCGGACCGCTCGAGCGGCTCGGCGACGGCCGCGAACCGCCGATCGCCGATCACGACGGCACAGCGCGGTTCGGCTTCGAGGTTGCGCGCCCAGGCGGCGCCCTGTTCGGTCGCTGCCACGAGGATGGCGCCATCCGGCTCGGACACGAAGCCGAGGGCGACCGTCCGTGGTCGGCCGCTGCGCCTGCCGGTCGTCGTCACGAGCGCCACTCGTCCGTATCCACCGAGCGCCTGGCCGATGTCGTCCGTCAGCGGGCCCGTTGCCAGGACTTGCCCTCGGTCTGGGTCGATGGCGCGTAGACCATCTCGACCGCCTGCATGTCACGGATCGTTCGCGCACCGAGGGCGGCCATCGATTGGCGCAACGCGCCGATCAGGTTCTCCGAGCCGTCGGTGACGTGCGCCGGGCCCAGCAGGATCCGCTCGAGGGGGCCGGTCGTGCCGACCTTGATCCGCGTCCCCCGCGGCAGCGTCGCCGACGGCGCCGCCATGCCCCAATTCGTCCCTCGGCCCGGAGCCTCCGCTGCGCGTGCCAGCGGCGAGCCGACCATCAGCACGTCGGCGCCCGCGGCGATCGCCTTGGCGAGCTCGCCGCCGCGACGCATGCCGCCATCGGCCACGACCGGCACGTACCGGCCGGTCTCGTTGCGATAAGCATCCCGGGCGGCCGCCACGTCGCTGATGGCGGTGACCTGCGGGATGCCGATCCCGAGCACCTCGCGAGTCGTGCAGGCCGCGCCCGGCCCGACGCCGACGAACACGGCCGCCGCGCCCTGCTCCATCAGCGCAAAGGCCGCGTCCGCGTTGGTCGTGTTGCCGACCGCGACGGGGATCGGCATGTAGCGCGTGAAATCGGCCAGTGACAGCGGGTCGTAGCCGCTGGCGAGGTGGCGGGCGCTGCTGACCTGGCTCTGGACGAGAAACAGGTCCGCACCGTGCTCGGCCGCGAACGGACCGAAGCGGCGGGCCACGGCCGGGGTGGCCGCCACCGCCGCCTTGGAGCCTGCGGCGTGGATGGCATCGATCCGGGCCGCGATGAGGTCCTCGCGGATCGGGGCGGCGTAGGCCTCGGTGAGCAGGTCATGGACGTCGGCGTCGGGGGCACCGGCGATGCGGGCCAGCACGGCGTCGGGATCGTCGTAACGGGCCTGCACGCCCTCGAGGTTGAGGATCGCCAGACCACCCAGACGTGCGAGCTCGCCGGCCATCCGCACGTCGACGACCGCGTCCATCGCAGAGGCCAGGATCGGGATGGCGAGGTCGATGCCGCAGAACGACTGGGCAAGCTCGACGTCGGCCGGCTCGAGCGTGTCCGTGCCGGGGGCCAGCGAGACGTCCTCGAAGCCATAGGTCGGTCGGAGCGTGTCGACCTTCGAGCGGAACGCACGCCGTGCTGCCGCCGGACTGACATCGGGCGTCGGGGTTCGATCGATCACATGGCCCTCCTGTGCCGCCTCACGGTGGGCTGCCTCCCCGGCGAGTCTACAGCGAGCCGCGTCGTCGCTCAGCGCGGACGCCGGTCGCCATCGGTGGTCAGCTCGAACCAGGCTGCCCGATCCGGCTCGCCCAGGTCGTCGCGGATCCGCTCGATGGCGGCTCGATAGCCCGGCCAGATGACCTCCTGATGGGCGGCCTCGAGGGCCAGCCACTGGGCGTCGTCGTGCTCATGGGAGAGCTGCGGCTCCGCGCCTGGCCGGGTGCGCACGGCGAACACGGCCGCGCTGACGATGCCGTTCATCGACGGTTCGTGGAACTGGTTGACGAGGTCGAGGTCGAAGAAGGCCTCGATGTCGTCCGCGCCGAAGCCGGTCTCTTCCTGCAGCTCACGCAGCGCCCCGACGGCGATCCGCTCGTCGGGCTCGAGCGAGCCCGAGACGCACTGCCACAACCCGCTCAGGATGCGTCCGGGCCCCCGGCGCAGGAGCAGGATCTCGGTGCTCTCCACGTCGCGCGCCGAGCGGACGGTGCGAAACACCCAGCAATCGACCAGGTCGGGGCGGAACGGGCTCATCGGTCGCCGTCGTCGGCGTCGACCAGCGGCGCCCGGCCGACGGTCACTACAGCCGCTCGAAGCGCTCGACCGGGACGACGAAGACGGTCGCGCCGCCGACCTCGACCTCGAGCGGGTAGGGCATGAAGAACTCCCCGGGCTCCATGATCGGCGGCATCGGATTGACCACCTGCGTCCGCGACGTGCAGTTGTCACGGACGATGCCGATGACCTCCTCGACCTCGGCCTCCTCCACCCCGAGCAGGATGGTCGCATTGGACTGCTTGAGGAAACCACCCGAGCTGTGGAGGCGGGTCGCCCGGAACTCCTTGTCGAGCAGGGCATCGACCAGCGCTCCGGCGTCCTCGTTGTGGACGATCGCGACGACAAGCTTCATCGGGCGGAGTATCGATGCGCGACACGGCCCCGGTCAACGCACGAACTGCGGGC
Organism: Candidatus Limnocylindrales bacterium; assembly: GCA_035692005.1. Taxonomy (GTDB): domain Bacteria; phylum Chloroflexota; class Limnocylindria; order Limnocylindrales; family CSP1-4; genus SPCO01. The sequence goes on from DASSII010000036.1 coordinate 24,405, forward strand.
GTGGCTCGGTGTACGATGCCTGCTCCGAACCCGACGCGTGCAGGAGTCGACCCGTGTCCAGCGACGGTCCGTCCCGCGACCCCCGTGCCGGTCTGCCAGCCGCCATCGCCGCGGTGACAGGCACGGACGATGCCGACGCCGCCCTCGCAGCGATCCTCGAGGCCGCGGCGCAGACCCTCACGCCGTCGCTGGCGGCGATCGTGCTCAGCGATCCGGACCGCCCGGGCCTGACGCTCGGCGCGTCGTATGGGCTGGCCGACCCGGCCGCGTTGATGGCCGACCTCGACACCCTCGGGCACCCGTTCGCGGAGGCGGCCGCAGGACGCGCCGGGGTGTTCGATCGCGAGGCGGTCGGGCCGGCTGGCCCGACGATCGGCGCCTATCTCCCGTTGTTGATCGTGACCGGCGGCGTGCAGACCTCGCTCGGTGCCCTGGGCATGGTCTGGCCGGCCCCACATGTGATCTCGACCGAGGAGCGCGAGACGCTCACCTCGCTCGCGGCCCTCGGAGCCCTCGCCGTGGACCGGGCGCGGCTGACCTCGACTGCAGCCGAGCGATCGGAATGGTTCGAGCGGATGGCGCACAGCGACCCGTTGACCGGCCTCGCCAACGAGCGGACGATCGGGCGGATCCTGGAACTCGAGTTGGCTCGCACCGGCCGGCAGGGCGGCGAGCTATCGCTGGCGCTGTTCGACGTCGACGATTTCCGGGCGACCAACGAGCAGGGCGGCCACGAGGTCGGCGACGACGTCCTGCGGCGCGTCGCCGCGGTGCTCGCCGAGTCGGTCCGGCTGGTCGATACGGTCGGCCGGATCGGCGGCGATGAGTTCGTGCTCGTGGCACCCGGTGCCGCCGGTGCGATGGTCGCCCGGCGGGTCCTCGACGGCATCGCGGCGCTGCCGGCCGCCGCCGGTCGGACGGTCAGCGTGTCGGCCGGGGTGGCGCGCTTTCCCAGCGATGGCGCCGACTCCGAGGCGTTGATCGCGGCCGCGACCGCGGCGTTGGCTCGGGCCAAGGGCGCGGGCGCAGGCTCCGTCGCCGAGACCGAGGCCGTCGCCGAGGGCTGACGCTAGCCGGCGGTCGCGGTTCCCGCCGAGACCGGCGACCCGGACGGCGCCGTCGCCCCCGGACCCGGCTCCCGGGTGAGCGCCAGGACGATGCCGCTCTCGGTCGGCACCCCGGACCCTTCGAAGTAGGCCACGCCGCTCGGCCCGACCTGGAATCCACCGATCGCCACCGGAACGCCGTCGCCGCCGATCACCCACGCCTCGTAGACCTCCGGGCCGGAGGTCGGGGCGAGATCGCGCATCGCGATCCGTACCGCGCCCTGGCTGTCGATCGCGGCGATGCCCGTCGGGCCACTCCCGTCCTCGGGGGTCAGGATCGCCGTCAGCGCCCCGGGCTGGCCGGCGACCCGGAGGACCGTCGCGACCTGCTGCTCGTAGTTCCGCGCCTGGTCAAGTTGGCCCTGCAGCAGCAGGTTCCAGCCACCGACCAGGGCAATGGCGAGAACCGCTGCGATCGCGGCGATCCACGTCCGGCGCGGCGTCGCGCGCGAGCGTTCGATGGGCGTCGGCGGCGGGACCGACGTCGACGAGACGGGCGGCATGGCCGTGACCGCCGAGGGCCGAGCGCGACCCTGCCGGTCGGCCGCGGCCGCATCGAGGATGCGTGTCCGGAGCGCGGCCGGCGGCTCGATGCGCGGAACGCTCTCGAGCAGCACCGGGACGACGGCCCCCAGCTCGGCGATCTCGGGGTGCGGCTCCGGGCAGTCGGTCAGGTGCCGGCGGACGGCGGCCGCCTCGTCGGCATCGAGCGCGTCGAGGACGAACGACGCGGCGAGTTCGCGCACCTGGTCACAGGTCAGGCCGCCGGGCGCTCCACCATCGGGGTCTCCGGGCGTACCGGCAGGTCCGGGGGCGCCGCCGGGTCCGGGACGTCGCTCGTCGGTCATGGGCCGAGCTCCCGGCGCATCGCGAGCAGGCCGAGGCGCATCCGGCTCTTGACCGTCCCCAATGGCGTCCTCGTTCGGTCCGCCACCTCGGCCTGGGTCAGGCCGCCGAAGTAGGCCAGCTCGATCGCCTCGCGCTGGACATCGGACAGCACGCCGAGTGCCGCGCGCACCCGTTCGGCATCGAGGTTGGCCGCGACCTCCGCCCACACGTCCGGCAAGCGCAGGGCCGCCGGCGGCGCCTCGTCCCGTTCCGGCAGGACGGTCGTCGGGCGGCGCCGACGGACCGCGTCGATGGCGCGGTGATGGACGATCGACAGCAGCCACGTCTTCACGCTGCCGCGCCCTTCGACGTAGCGGCCGGCGTTGCGCCACACGCCAAGGAAGGCATCCTGCACGACGTCCTCCGCCAGCGTGGCGTCGTTCGTGATCCGGTGGGCGATCGAGTAGGCCATCGTCTTGTACCGCTCATACAGCGCATCGAGCGCGTCCAATTCTCCGTCTGCGATCCGACCCAGCATCGACCGGTCCGCGTCGTCGGCGTCGGAAGCCACGCGTAGCGGGAGCAGGCCCGAAGGCTCGCCCATCAGGGATTGCGCACGCCGGTCGGTTCCGGTTCACCGGACCCGAGCCGCGCGTCGACGGCGCGCGCCACGGCGGACGCGACCGTCGCCACGTCGCCGGTCGCATCCACGATGACCACCCGACCCGGCTCGGCCGCCGCGATGTCGAGGAATCCATCGCGCACGCGGACGTGGAAGGCAACGTCGAACTCGGCCTCGAAGCGGGTCACGTCGCCCGGCTCCTTGCGGGCCAACCCGACCTCGACCGGCAGGTCGAGGACGATCGTGACGTCCGGCACGAGGCCACCGGTCGAGATGTCGGCCAGCGAGCGCAGGGTCTCGAGCGGCACGCCGGAGCCGTAGCCCTGATAGGCCAGGGACGAATCGGCGTAGCGCGCGCAGACGACCGTCGTGCCGGCGTCGAGGGACGGCCGGATGACCTCGCGCACGTGCTGACGGCGTGCCGCGTTGAACAGGAATGCATCGGTCAACGGGTCGGTCGGGTGACTCGATCCCGTGCGTGACAGGAGCACCTCGCGGACCCGCTCGCCCAGCCACGTCCCGCCGGGCTCCCGCGTCAGGTGCACCCGCGGCAGGCGCGTGGCCAGGTGGTCGGCCAGCAGCGCTGCCTGCGTCGTCTTGCCGCCGCCGTCGGGTCCCTCGATGGTCACGAACCACGCTCTGTCGACGGCTGTCCCGCTCGGTCCCACGCCGGCGAGTCTAGCCGACCGCTCCGTCCTCACTGCTGCCGGACCGGCTCCGGTCGCCGGGTGGGGCGCGATTCATCCGGGTGGCGCGATGGCGCGTATCTCGGCCGGACGCTCGCGACCGGGACGATCGCTCCACCCCAGGTGGGCCCGCGGACCACCGCCCCACACCCGGTGCAACGGAGGAAGTCACGACCATGACATCACGACGCCGAACCGGCGCGACGCTCGGCCTGCTGGCAACGGCCGGTCTGATCGCGGCGCTGGGGACCGGTCCGTTCCTCGTGCGAGGGGCGGACCACCTCGATGCACCGACCGCCAAGTCCGATCATCGCATCGACATCACCGACATCTATGCCTTCCGCTCGGCCGGTGGGACGACGCTGGCCCTCAACGTGAATCCGCTGACCAGCCCGGCCGATACGAAGGCGGCCCGCTTCCGGACCGGGACCCTGTACGAGATCCTCGTCGACACCAACCTCAACGCGTCGGCGGATATCGCCTACCGGATCCGGTTCGGTAACACCCGAACGCTGTCGAACGGCGCGGTCGTCCAGGACTACGTCATCAAGCGAGCGACCGGTGCGGCAGCTCGCCGACATGAATGGTCCGGCTCGACGGTCGGCGGCGGCCGAACCACCGGCTACTCCAGCAGCGCCACATCACCGCGGGTCAGCTCGATCGTCGGCGGCGGCAAGGCGTTCGCCGGACCGCGCGACGATCCGTTCTTCTTCGACCTGCCCGGCTTCGTCGAGTTCAAGAAGCAGCTGCTGGCCGGCTCGACCGACCTCGGCGTACTGCTCGGCGGCTTCACCGGCACCGACACGTTCGCCGGCACGAACGTCAGCTCGATCGTCATCGAGGTGCCGAACCAGCGCCTCGGCGGCAGCGGCCGGACGATCGGCGTCTGGGCGACGACCTCCCTCCCGACATCGACCGGCTACCGCCAGGTCGAGCGGATGGGTCGACCCGCCATCAACACCGTGTTCAACACCACCAATGCCGAGAAGGAGGCGTTCAACCGCCTCGACCCGGCCTCCGACCGGGCGGTCACGCTGGGCAACGTCGTCGGCGTGCTCGACGCCATCGATACCGTCCTCGAGGCCAATGCCGCATCGAATTACACGGACGGCGAGATCCAGGGCCTGGCCAAGGTCCTCGTGCCCGACACCCTCACCATCAAGCTCGGCGATGGGTCGGGGTTCCTCAATGGTCGACGTCCGGCCGACGACGTCATCGACGCGGAGTTCTCCGTCCTGACGAAGGGCAACGTGACGAGCGACGGCGTCAACGCCAACGATCGTTCATTCCCGACCAGCTTCCCGTATCTCGCTCGGCCGCACTGAGCGAACCACTGGGCCGCGGTCCCGGGCGTGCCTGGGACCGCGGCTCGCACCTCATCCCACGACACGAGGACGACCGACGATGACTGCCGCAGCCCGACTCCGCCGATCCGTGCCGCGTCGGCCGCTGGCCGTCTTGCTCGTGGCCGTCGCGTTCGCGGCCGTCAGCCAGTCGCTCGCGCCGAAGGGGCTGCCGGCCTCCCGACCAGATCCCGTCGACATCGACGCGCCGCTGAGCATCGACGCGGCCGTGCCCGTGGCCACGATCGACGACGTCGAGCGGATCCGGGCGAACATCGCGTTCTGGTCGGACCGCGCCAGGCGATCGCCACGCGACTTCATCAGTGCCACGCGCTGGGCCGAATCGGAGATCGAGCTGGCGCGCGCGACCGGTGACGTCGAGGCCTACGTCATCGCCGACGAGGCGATCACGGCCGCCCTCGCCGTCGATGCAGCGTACGCGCCGGCCCTCGGCGACCGCGGCGTCGTCCTCGTCGCGCTCCACCGCTTCCGGGAGGCCGTCGAGCATGCGAGCGCGGTCCTGGCCGACCGCCCCGACGATCCGGTCGCGCTCGGCACGCTCGGCGATGGCGCGCTCGAGCTCGGCGACCTGGTGACCGCCAGGACCGCCTACCAGCGGCTCGCGACGGTCGATCCGTCCGCCGCAGCCCTCGTCCGACAAGGCCATCTCGCGTTCATCGGCGGCGACCCTGCCACCGCGCTCGACGCTGCCCGCCGTGCCGTCACGGCGGCGATGGACGAAGGGGCGATCGGACCGGCGCTGGCCTGGTACCACTACCAGCTTGGCGAGGTGTCGACCGCGACCGGCGACGCCGCTGCCGGTCGGGAGGCCTACACCGCGGCCCTTGCCGCCGACCCGTCGTCCTGGCTGGCCCGTTCGGGACTGGCCCGGCTGGCCGCGGCCGATGGCGATCTCGACGTCGCGATCGGGTACCTCGATGCGGCCATCGCGCGCGTGCCCCTCCCCGAGTTCCACGCCCGACGCGCCGACCTTGCGGACCTTCGCGGCGGGCCCGGCGACGCCGCACGATCGGCCGACGACCGGGCGACCGTCCTTGCCATCGCCCAGCTCGGTGGCGTGGCGGCGAGCGTCCGCGATCGACAGCTGTCGCTGTACCTCGCCTCGCACGGGCTCCAGCCCGAGCGTGCCCTGCGCCTGGCCGAGGCGGACATCGCGCTCCGCAAGGACGTGTACGGCTACGATGCGCTGGCTTGGGCACTGCTGGCGAACGGACGATCGACGGAGGCGCAACAGGCGATGGACCAGGCCCTCGCCAGCGGGACGCAGGACGCCCGCCTGCGCTATCACGCCGGCATGATCGCGATCGCCGAGGGCCACGTTGCCATCGGGCGGGAGCGCCTGCAGGCCGCGCTCGATCTCGATCCGACGTTCGACGCCTGGGACGTCGCGCGCATCCGGGCGATCCTGTCGAGCGCACCGTGAGCGCACGCCGGCGCCTGGTGCGCGCACCGATCGTGGCCGTCGTGCTCGCCGCGATCGTGCCCGGGCTCGCCGCCGCGCACCCACTCGGCAACTTCACCATCAATCACTACGCGCACGTCCGGGTCGCCCCGGACCGGGTCGAGCTCGACGTGGTCATCGACGAGGCCGAGATCCCGGCCTTCCAGGAGCGCCAGACCTTCGACACCGACGCCGATGGCTCAGTCTCGGACCAGGAGATCGATGCTGGTCGCGTCGACGCCTGCCGGCGGACCGCGGCCGACCTCGCCGTCAGCGCCGACGACGTGCCGCTCGAGCTCGTGCTGACCGCCGCGGGGCTGAGCTTCCCACCGGGTGTCGGCGGCCTGTCGACCATGCGGCTGGTGTGCGGCTTCCAGGCGGCACTCCCCGCGATCGGGGCCGCGCGTCCGACGCGCATCGCGTTTCGCGACGGATCGTTCCCGGACCGGATCGGCTGGCGCGAGATCGTCGCGACGGGATCCGGGGTCAGGCTGTCGGCCGTGGCCGGCGCCGTCCGCGACACGAGCGTGTCGGAGCGGCTCACGCGCTACCCGGCGGACATGATCGCCGACCCGCTGGCCGATGCATCACTCACGGTCAGCGCGGTCCCGGGCGGGCCGGAGCTGCCGCCTCTCGCCGTCGCCGATGCCAGCGCCATCACCCCCGCGACGGCCGATCCCTCGACCCGGCCGGCAGGCTCGGCCGCGCCGCAGGGCTCGGCAGGGCCCACGCCGGACAGCGTGGTCGGAGGGCCGATGGCATCCGTGCCCGGCGGGACGGTCGTCGGAGGAGTGCCGCCCACGGGCGACGTGCCCGGCGGCATCGCCAGCGGCGACCTGCCCGACATCTTCCGGACGACCGACCTCACTCCCCCAGTGCTGCTGCTGGCGCTGATGACGGCCGCGGCGCTGGGAGCCGGTCACGCCCTGACACCCGGCCACGGCAAGACGCTGATGGCCGCCTACCTCGTCGGTACCCGCGGCACCCCACGCCACGCCCTCGGGCTGGGCTTGTCGGTCAGCCTCTCGCACACCGTCGGCATCCTCGTGCTGGCAGGCGTCGTGGTCGGCGCGTCCGATGTCCTGCCGCCCGACGCCGTCGTGCGTGGGGCACCGGTCGTGGCCGCCATCTCGATCGTGGCGATCGGGGCCTGGATGCTCGTCGGCGAGTGGCGCCGACGTCGTGGTCGCGTGCACGACCGCGGTGCCGGGCACGACCACCGTCCCGCTCATGAGCAGGCCCGTCACCGCAACGATCTCCACCGTCACGGCGGCACCAGCCACCGACACCTGCCGACCGGCGGCTCGACCATCACCTGGCGTGGCCTGTTCGCCCTCGGCCTGGCCGGCGGCCTCATCCCGTCGACCAGCGCCTTGCTGATCCTCCTTGGCTCGATCGCCGCGGGTCGCCCGGCCTTCGGGTTCGTGCTCGTCGTGGCGTTCGGGCTGGGCATGGCGGCGGTCATGGCCGGGATCGGCGTGGCGCTCGTCGCGGCCCGCGGACGACTCGATGGGCTCCCCGCGGGCGGCCGTCTCGTCCGCATCCGCGAGCTCGTGCCCACGGCCGCCGCCGTCGTGGTCCTCGGGTTCGGGATCTACCTGACCGCCCAGGCGCTCGGTGGTGCGGTGACCCTCTGAGCAGCCCGGGATAGGGCATCCGCCCCACTGGCGCCAGCGGATCAGCCTGCTAGATTGACCGGCGCATGCGAGACCTGACCGAGCGCGCCCTCGATACGGCCACCGCCCTGGGCGCGGGATATGCCGATGCGCGCGTCGTCCGCCGCCTCGAGGAATCGATCGCCATCAAGACCGGCCGGGTCGAGGGCGTCGCCTCGGGCGAAAGCGAGGGCTTCGGCGTTCGCGTCCTCGTCGATGGCGCGTGGGGCTTCGCCAGCAGCCACGTCCTGACCAGCGCCGAGGCCGACCGCGTGGCGGCCGAAGCCGTGCGCATCGCCCGAGCGAGCGGGACAGCCTTGCGCGACCGGGTCCGCCTGGACGACCGGCCACCTGCCGTCGGAACGTATCGAACGCCCTATGACGAGGACCCGTTCGACGTCCCCCTCGAGCGCAAGATCGCGGACCTGCTCGCGGCTGATGAGGCCGCGGCGGGCGTCCCGGGCATCGTCTTCACCGAGTCGATGTATGCCGCCCAGCGCGAGTGGAAGACATTTGCGGCGACGGACGGGTCGTTCACCGAGCAGACCATCACCCACGTCGGCTCGGCGGTCGAAGCCAACGCCATCGACGGTGACGAGCATCAGCGCCGGTCCTACCCGGATTCGGGCGGCGGCTGGCAGGCCGCCGGATACGAGTACATCCGCGGTCTCGACCTCGCCGCCCGCGCCGAGCCGCTGGCCGATGAGGCGGTCGCGCTGCTGACGGCGCCGCAGTGTCCGAGCGGTCGGACCACCATCGTCCTCGACCCGAGCCAGCTCTACCTTCAGGTGCACGAATCGTGCGGTCATCCGACCGAGCTCGACCGGGTCTTCGGCACGGAAGCGTCGTACGCCGGCACGAGCTTCCTGACCACCGACAAGCTCGATGCCGGCTTCCGCTATGGCTCGGACCTCATCACGATCGTGGCCGATGCGACGGCACCCGGCGGGATGGGCACGTTCGGCTGGGATGACGAGGGCGTCGCGGCGCAGGCCGTGCCCCTGGTCCAGGACGGGATCTTCGTCGGCTACCTCAGCTCGCGCGAGACGGCTCCACGGATCGGGCGGCAGAGTGGCGGCGCGATGCGGGCGGACGGCTGGAACCGCATCCCGCTCATCCGGATGACGAACATCAACCTCCTGCCGCGCCCGGGCATGAGCCTCGAGGAGATCGTGGCCGACACCGACGACGGTCTCTACCTCGCCAGCAACCGTTCGTGGTCGATCGACGACCGCCGGCTCAATTTCCAGTTCGCGACCGAGGTCGCCTACGAGATCAAGGGCGGCAAGAAGGGTCGCCTGTTCAAGAACCCGACCTACACCGGGATCACCTACGAGTTCTGGCGGTCGTGCGACGCGGTCGGCGACGAGCGCAGCTACGTCATGCTCGGGACGCCCAACTGCGGCAAGGGCGAGCCCGGACAGACCGGGCACGTCGGGCATGCCGTGCCCGGCGCGCGATTCCGGGACGTCCAGGTCGGGGTCGGCAAGTGGTAGGCCGGTCGTGATCGACGATCGCGCGAACGACGCGCTCGCACTCGCGGAGCGGGCGCTCGCCCAGGCCATGCGAGAAGGCGCCTCGGAGGCGGAGGCCCTCGTCACCGCCGAGGACGCGTCGCTGACCCGGTTCGCCAACAGCCAGATCCATCAGAACGTCGCGGAGACGAACGCCACGGTGAACCTGCGCTTCGTGGCCGGCAAGCGGGTCGGCGTCGCGTCGTCGGACCGGACCGATGAGGACGGGCTGCGGCGGCTTGCCGCCCAGGCGGCGGCGATCGCCCGGGTGGTGGAGGAGCTCGACGACTGGGCCGGACTGCCCGAGCCGACGCCGATCGAGCCGGTCGATGCGGCCTACGCGGCATCGACCGCCGGCGCCTCTCCGGAGCTGCGCGCGGCCGGCGTGCGAGCCGTCATCGGGGCGGCCGACGACGCGGGCGTCACCGCGTACGGCTCGTTCTCCACCGGGACCGAGACGACCGCGGTCGCCAACTCGAAGGGCATCCGCGCGTCCGGGACGCGGACCGTGGCCCAGCTGCTGACGGTGTCCATGGGACCGGACGGCGGCAGCGGCTATGCCGAGGCGACGGCCGTCGACGTCGACCTGCTCGATGCGCCGGCCATCGGCCGCGAGGCGGCCGCCAAGGCCCGCGCCACCGCCAACGCGGTGGCCATCGAAGCCGGCGATCACCCGGTCGTCCTCGAGGAATATGCCGTCGTCGACCTGCTGGACATGCTCGGATACCTCGGGTTCTCCGCGCTCGCCGTCCAGGAAGGGCGCAGTTTCGTGGAGGTCGGACGACGCATCGGCAGCGATCTCGTCACGGTCACCGACGACGGACACGATCCGGCCGGCTTGCCGATGGCGTTCGACTACGAGGGCGTCGCCAAGCGGCGGGTCGACCTGCTCGAGGCGGGCATCTGCCGTGGCGTGGTCCACGACAGTCAGACCGCCGCCCGCGATGGCGTGTCCTCGACCGGACACGGCCTGCCCGCACCCAATCCGTATGGCCCGTTCCCGCTGAACATGGTCATGGCGGCAGGGACGACGCCGCGCGACGAGCTCATCGGCGGGCTCGAGCGCGGGTTGCTGGTCACCCGCTTCCACTACACGAACCCGGTGCATCCCAAGCTCGCCATCATCACCGGCATGACGCGCGACGGGACGTTCCTCGTGGAGGGCGGACAGATCGTCGGGCCGGTCCGCAACCTGCGGTTCACCCAGTCATACCTCGATGCGATGGC
>DASSII010000037.1:0-20415 GCA_035692005.1 Candidatus Limnocylindrales bacterium
CCCGCCAGCAGCTGGAGGGTCTTGGTCTTGCCCGTGCCGGTGGCGCCGGCGACGAGCCCGTGACGGTTGAGGATCGACAGCGGCACCTGGACGCGCGTGTCGTTGAACAGCTCGCCGTCGTGCATCGAGCTGCCGATGATCAGGGTCGGTTCGGAGAACGTGTAACCGGCCGTGATCGCGTCGCGGAATGCCTGGTCCATGGAGCCTCCGATCGAGCGCCCTCGGGTGGTGCCGGAAGGTCGGCAAGCGTATCATCGGAAGCTGGCCCACCATCGGGCGAGTCTCGTCGAGGGAGGACGCTGGCATGCGCATCGAGGACGTCGAAGGCATCGGGGCCGCCCACGCAGCGAAGCTGGCGACGGCCGGCGTCACGAGCACGGACGACCTGCTCGAGAAGGGTGCCAAGCCCGCGGGTCGACAGGCGCTCGAGGCATCGACCGGGATCGCCCACACGCTGATCCTCGAATGGGTCAACCACGTCGACCTGATGCGCATCGACGGCGTCGGCTCCGAGTATTCCGATTTGCTCGAGGCGGCCGGCGTCGATTCACCCGCCGAGCTGGCGCGGCGCAATGCGACCAACCTGGCCGAGACCGTCCAGGAGGTCGTTGCGGCACGGCCGAACATCGTGCGGCGGATCCCCGGCGAGAAGGAACTGCAGGGCTGGATCGATCAATCCAAGGGGCTGCCCAAGGTCGTCGAGCACTGAGCGACGGGAGACCTGCCATGTGGTCGGAGTTCAAGGGGTTCCTGCTCAAGACCAGCGCGCTGGCACTGGCCGTCGGCGTCATCATCGGCGGTGCGCTCGGCACCGTCGTCAATTCGCTGGTCAACGACATCATCATGCCGCCGATCGGGATGCTCCTCGGCGGGGTGGACTTCGCGAACCTCAAGATCGTGCTCAAGGCGGCGGCCGGGGGCGATCCTGCGACCGAGGTCGCGATCCGCTGGGGCTCGTTCCTCAACGCGGTCGTCGCCTTCCTGATCATCGCGCTCGTGGTCTGGCAGATCAGCAAGATGTTCATCAAGCCGGAAGCCGAGGCCGACGTGAAGACCTGCCCGTTCTGCAAGGAGGCCAACGCGGTCGACGCCACCAAGTGCAAGGCCTGCGCCAGCGCGATCTGAGTCCCGGCCAGGGACCGGGCGGGTCACGGAACGCTGGTCAGGCGTCGGGGCTCGGGTAGCTGCCCAGGACCCGGGTCATCGTGGTGACCGCGCGGACCTCGTCGAGGGCCGCGGCCACCGCCGGATCGGCGACGTCACCGTCGAGGTCGATCCAGAAGACGTACTCCCACGCCCGCTCGCGGCTCGGGCGGGACTCGAGCTTGCGCAGGTTCAGCCCGCGGTCGGCGAGCACGCGCAGCACGGCCAGCAGCGTCCCGGGTGCGTTGCGCACGCCGACGACGAGGGTCGTCCGCCGCGCCGCCGACGGCTCCAGGAGCGGTGGCGGCGACGCGTCCGCTCGGGTCAGGACGACGAAGCGGGTGCGGTTGTCGGGCAGGTCGCCGACATCGTCGGCCACGACCTCGAGCCCGAACAGGGCCGCCGCCCGGGGCGACAGCACGGCGGCCGCCCCGCGCTCGCCGGCATCGACGATGGCCTTGCCCGCCCCGGCAGTGTTGTAGGTCGATAGCAGCTGCCACGGCCGTGCCCGCAGGAATCGCTCGGCCTGGCCGAGCGCCTGGATGTGCGAATAGACCCGTTCGATGTCCTCGAGACGCTGTCCCGGCAGCGCCGCCAGGCATAGCCGGACCGGCACCACCACCTCTCCGGCGATCACCAGCTCGAACTCGAGCAGCAGGTCGTAGTTCTCCCGGACCGTGCCGTGGATGACGTTCTCGATCGGGACGACCCCGGCGCCCGCCCGCCCCTCGGCGACCGCGTCGAACACGGCGCGGAAGCTGGCGACGGGGATCCGCGAGACCTCGCCGAAGGCGGCCAGCACCGCGTCCTCGGCGAATGCACCGGGCTCGCCGGCATAGGCGACCGTGCGGTCGGTGCGCGTCGGCATGGCGGGGAGTGTAGCGGCGGCTGGGACGCGCGAAGGCGTCAGCCCTGCTGGTTGAACCAGTCGGTCGTGTCGATCTCGCCGGCCTCCTCATCGAGCTCGGCCCGCCGCTCGCGTGCCGCGCCGGCCGACACCGGCGCCTTCTGGCGTGCCCGCTGGCCGGTCGCCGCCGCCGCCGCCGGAGCCCCCTGCCAGTGGGCCTCGGCAAGCATCGCGTTGAGTGCCTGGAGGTACGCCTCGATCGAGGCCGCGATGATGTTCGGCCCACGCGCCTCGCCGGTGTACTGGCCCGAGCCACGCTCGCCGCCGACCTCGGGCGGAGCGATCCGGACCGTGACCACGCCGATCGTGTCGGTGCCCTCGCCGAGCGCGTGGATGTCGTAGGCGAGCAGTCGTGGGTGACCGTCGAGCACCTCGGTGATGGCCTTGTCGACCGCCCGGTACAGCGCGTCGATGGCGCCGTTGCCCTCGGCCGACGCCCGCCAGTGGTGATCGCCCGACTCGACGATGACCGCGCCCCGGCTGCGCGCGTTGGAGCCGGAGGACACCGTCCAGCGGGCCAGCTGGAGCGTCGTCCGGGCGGCGGGATCCTGGTCGGGCATGGGGTCGCTACCTCCGCGGGATGGCGGCCGGATCGGTCTCGACCGAGGCGCCATCAGCCCCGGGCGGCGTCGTCGTGAAGTGGCGTTCGTCTCGTCGGCGCAGCTGGGCGCCGGACTTCCAGATCGCGTACTCGAGCGAGTCGGACAGCGCCGCTGCCGACGCCGCGATGATGTTCGTGTCGCTGCCCATCGTGGACCAGGTCCGCGCACCGTCCTGCGAATCGATGATGACCCGCGTCCGGGCGGCGGTCGCCGCGTCGCCGTCGAGGATGCGTACCTTGTAGTCCACGAGGTGGACGTCGTCGATGGCCGGGTAGAACGCACGCAGCGCCTTGCGCAGCGCGGCGTCGAGCGCGTTGACCGGCCCGTTGCCGTCGGCGGCGGTATGCAGCGTCTCGCCGTCGACCGCGACCTTGACCGTCGCCTCGGCCAGCAGCTCGCGACCGTCGCGCTGTTCCACCAGGCAGGTGTAATCCACGATCCGGAACGGCGAGGCGTAGTCGGCGGCGTGACGCCGGATGAGCAGCTCGAACGAAGCTTCCGCTCCCTCGAACGCCAGTCCGTCCGCTTCCAGTCGCTTGATCAGCAGCGACAGCTCGCGGGCGTCGATCACCCCGTCGAGCTCCAGTCCCAGCTGGCGCGCTCGGATCGACGTGTTGGCCCGCCCGCCGAGCTCCGACACCACGAGCCGGCCGGCGTTGCCGACGGCGCCCGGCTCGATGTGCTGGTATGCCCGCTCGACCTTGGCGACCGCCGCGCCGTGGACGCCGCCCTTGTGGGCGAAGGCGGATCGGCCGACGTACGGCTGGTAGTCGTTGGGCGTGACGTTGGCGATCTCGGCCACGCTGCGCGACAGGTCGGTCAGGCCGTCGAGCCGACCGCCGCCGTCGGGCACCAGCCGGTGCGCGGTCTTGAGCGCCAGGTTCGCCAGGATCGAGACCATGTTCGCGTTGCCGGCGCGCTCGCCGTAGCCGTTGATGGTGCCCTGGACGTGGCGGACGCCGGCGGCCACCGCGGTCATCGAGTTGGCGACCGCGAGCTCGGCGTCGTTGTGCGCATGGATGCCCCAGGTCACGGCCGGGGCGTCCGGCTCCGCCTCGAGCGAGGCACGCACGTCGGCGACGATGCGCCCGAGTTCCTCGCCGAGCGTGCCACCGTTCGTGTCGCACAGCACGAGCGTGCGGGCCCCCGCGCCGCGGGCCGCGCGCAACGTCGCCAGCGCGTAGTCGCGGTCGGCCCGGTAGCCGTCGAAGAAATGCTCGGCGTCGTAGATCGACTCGCGTCCGTGGTCCACGATGAAGCCGACCGAGTCGGCGATCATGTCCAGGTTCTCCTGGGGCGTGGCGCCGAGGACCTCGGTCACGTGCAGCAGCCAGGACTTGCCGAAGATGGTCACGACCGGCGTCTCGGCAGCGACGAGCTCGTGCAGATTCGGGTCCTCGTCCGGGCGGTTCGAACGATGGCGGGTCGAGCCGAACGCGGCCAGCCTGGCGGTCTCCCAGCGGATGGTCCGGGCCGCGGCGAAGAATTCGACGTCCTTGGGGTTGGAGCCCGGCCAGCCACCCTCGATGTACGGCATCCCGTACTCATCGAGCATGCGCGCGATGCGCAGCTTGTCGGCGAGCGAAAGGGTGATGTTCTCGCCCTGTGTGCCGTCACGCAGGGTCGTGTCGTACAGGACGACGGGCGGATCGGTCATGCCGGCGCCCCGGCCGCGGCCGTCACCGCCGCGAGCTCGTCGATGACCGCCGTCGCGAACGCCGTCGTGCCGACGACCACGAGGCCGTCACGCTGATCGGCGGGATCGGCCAGGTCGACCGTCCGCCAGCCGCTGTCGAGGGCGAGCGACACGGCGGTCTCGATGGCCGTGGCGGCATCATCACGCCCGAGCGACAACCGGAGGAGCATCGCCGCCGACAGGATCGTGCCGATGGGGTTCGCCTTGTCCTCGCCGGCGATGTCGGGGGCCGAGCCGTGGATCGGTTCGTACAGGCCGAACGTGCCGTGCTCGGTCCGGCGCTCGCCGAGCGATGCCGAAGGCAGCATCCCGAGACTGCCGGCGAGGACCGCCGCCTCGTCGGACAGGATGTCGCCGAACAGGTTCTCGGTGACGATGACGTCGAATCCGGCTGGCCGTCGGACGAGCAGCATCGCGCACGAGTCGACCAGCTGGTGGTGCAACGCGACATCGGGGAAGTCCGACGCGACCTCCTCGGCGACGGTCCGCCACAGGCGCGAGGTCGCCAGCACGTTCGCCTTGTCGACGCTGGTCAGCCGCTTCCGACGCGAGCCGGCCAGCTCGAACGCCAGGCGCACGATCCGCTCGATCTCCCGCTCGTGATACGGCAGCGTGTCGAGGGCGGCGCGCTCGCCGGGGGTGCCGGACGGCTCCTCGCGGGCGCCGAAGTACACGCCGCCGGTCAACTCGCGGACGATCAGCAGGTCGACGCCCTCGAGCAGCTCGGGGCGCAGCGGCGACGAGGCCACGAGCGCCGGGTGGACCGTGACCGGACGCAGGTTGGCGAACAGGCCGAGTCCCCCGCGCAAGGCGAACAGTGCCTGCTCCGGCCGGACGGGTGCCGCCGGATCGGCCCACTGCGGACCACCGACCGCGCCCAGCAGGATGGCGTCGGCCGCCGCACAGGTTTGGACATCCTCGTCGCGGATGGCGACCCCGTGCGCGTCGATCGCCGCGCCCCCGGCCAGCACGATCGACCAGTCGACGCTGAACCCGAAGCGGGCACCGGCCGCCGCCACGACCCGCCGCGCGGCCTCGACCACCTCGGGCCCGACGCCGTCGCCGGGGATCGTGGCGATCCGGTAGGTCGGGCCGGTCCCGGCCATCAGGGCAGACCCCGCTCGGTGCGCTGGCTCGCGAACGCCACATCGACGCCGTTGATCTCGGCGCCGTGCAGCTTGTTCGTGGCCACGAGGTACGCATCGAGCGACGCCTCGATGATGTTCGTGCTCAGGCCGTGACCCGACACCACCAGGGCCCCCGGACCCTCGTCGGATGAGCGCCGGCAGCGGACCAGCACCTGGCCCTGGGCATCCTCGCCCGCCGACACGGCCTTGATCTCGTACTCGGTCAGCGTCGGATGCCAGCCGAGCGCCGGCTGGATCGCGTCGTCGACCGCCTTGAACAGGGCGTTGACCGGGCCGTTGCCGGTCGCCTCGGCCGTTCGCTCGGAGCCGCCGATGGTCAGCGTCACCGTCCCGGTCGCGTTGCCGCCGTGCGACGACGTCACGCTCCAGCCGACGAGCGCCACGCTGGCCGGCACCTCGGACGCGCGCTGCTCGACGAGGGCGAGCAGGTCGGCGTCGGTGACCTCCTTCTTGGCGTCGGCGAGCTCGATGGCCTGGCGGTAGATGGCGTCGAGGGCATCGCCTTCGAGCTCGTGACCGAGCTCGCGCAGCTTGCCCTGCAGACCGCGCCGCCCGGACAGCTTGCCGATCGTCAGCTGGCTGCCCGACAGGCCGATCGATTGCGGGGTCATGATCTCGTAGGTCAGCGGGTGCTTGATCACGCCGTCCTGATGGATGCCGCTCTCGTGGGCGAACGCATTCCCGCCGACGATCGCCTTGTTCGGCTGGACCGCGAACCCGGTCAGGTAGGACACCAGCCGCGACGCCGCGGTGATGTGCTCGGTCTGGATGCCGGCGGCGGCTGTCGGGAACTGGCCGGGACGCGTCCGCAGCGCCATCACGACCTCCTCCAACGAGGCGTTGCCGGCTCGCTCGCCGAGCCCGTTGATGGTGACCTCGACCTGTCGGGCGCCAGCCTGCACCGCGGCCAGCGTGTTGGCCGTGGCCAATCCGAGGTCGTTGTGGCAGTGGATGCTGATGGTGGCCTGGCCGCCGACCAGATCCACGACGCGGCGCGTCAGCGAGCCGAACTCCGCCGGGATGGCATAGCCGACCGTGTCGGGGATGTTGACCGTCGACGCACCCGCTTCCACGACCGCCTCGTACATCTGCATCAGGAAGTCGGTATCGGTGCGCGACGCGTCCTCCGCGCTGAACTCGATCTCGGCATCCCGCCCGAGCTGCTCGCGCCCGAAGCGGACCCAGCGCACGGCCTCGGCCAGCGCCGTGGCGCGATCGATCCGGAGCTTGTGCTTGAGGTGGATGTCGCTGGTGGCGATGAACACGTGCAGGTGGGGGCGATGGGCGACCTTGATGGCCTCGATCGCCCGCTGCGGATCGCCGTCCTTGCAGCGTGCGAGGGCCGCGACCGCGATGTCCTGCGGCGTCTCCTGGGCGATCCGGCGGACCGCCTCGAAGTCGCCCGGTGAGGCGGCCGGGAAGCCGGCCTCGATGACGTCCACCTTGAGTCGGGCGAGCTGGCGGGCGACCTCCAGCTTCTCGGCCGCGGTCAGGCCAGCGCCAGGCGCCTGCTCTCCGTCGCGGAGCGTCGTGTCGAAGATCCGGACGCTGCCGGCCGGCACGAATGGACCGGCCGGTCGGGGGACGGCCGCGCTCATGACCGATCGCCCGCCGCGGCGGCGCCGGCCGCAGCGGCGGGAGCCGCGGCACCGGTCGCCGCGGCCTGGGCCTGCCCGGCCTGGACGGTGACCGGATCGAGGAACGGCATCTTCGCGCGCAGCTCCGCCCCGACCTGCTCGATCTGGTGATCGCGGTCGCGCTCGCGGAACCGCTGGAACTGCTCGCCGCCGGTGTCGACCTCGGTGATCCAGCGCTCGGCGAATGCGCCGCTCTGGATGTCGGCGAGGACGTCCTTCATCGCGGCCTTCGCTCCCTCGGTGACGCGCGGGCCCGACACGTAGTCGCCGTACTCGGCCGTGTCCGACACGGAGAAGCGCATGAAGTTGAGCCCGCCGCGGTACATCAGGTCGACGATGAGCTTGAGCTCGTGCATCGTCTCGAAGTAGGCCAGCTCGGGCTGATAGCCGGCCTCGACGAGTGTCTCGAAGGCCGACTTCACGAGCGCCGACACGCCACCGCATAGCAGCGCCTGCTCACCGAACAGGTCGGTTTCGGTCTCCTCCGCGAACGTCGTCTCAAGCACGCCGGCCCGGGTCGCGCCGAGGCCCCGAGCGTACGCCAGCACCCGGGCGCGGGCGGTCCCGGAGGCGTCGCGATCGACCGCGAACAGGGCCGGCACCCCGCCACCCTGGCGGTACACGCTGCGCAACAGGTGCCCCGGACCCTTGGGCGCGACCATCCCGACATCCACGAAGTCCGGCGGCGTGATGCGCCCGAACCGGATGTTGAAGCCGTGGGCGAACATCAGCAGCTGACCGGGTCGCAGGTTCGGTGCGATGTCGGCGTCGTAGACCGCCTTCTGGGCCGTGTCGGGGACCAAGATCATCACGATGTCGGCCGCCCGGACCGCGTCCGCGACATCGCGCACGGGCAGGCCGGCCTCCTCGGCCAGCGCCCGGCTCTTCGATCCCGGCTGCAGCCCGACCACCACGTCGACGCCGCTCTCGCGCAGGTTCTGGGCGTGGGCATGGCCCTGGCTGCCGTAGCCGATGATGGCGACCGTCTGCCCCTCGAGTGCGGATGGATCGGCGTCGCTGTCGTAGTACATGCGGGCGGTCATCGCTTGGTTGCCTCCTCGATGGATCCGGATCCCCTCGCCATCACGACGGCGCCGGTGCGGACCAATTCCTTGATGCCGTAGGTCCGCACGAGCGACACGAAGGTGTCGATCTCGGACTCGGTGCCGGTCACCTCCACGATGACCGACCCGTCGGCCAGGTCGACGACCCGGCCGCGCGACAGCTCGACCAGTCGCAGCACTTCGGCCCGGTTCGATTCGGTGGCGCGTACCTTGACCAGCGCGAGCTCGTGTTCGACGGTCGGTTCCGATGTGACGTCCTGGACCTTGAGCACGTCGATCAGCCGGTAGAGCTGCTTGGCCGCCTGCTCGACCGCGACGTCGTCACCGTGGAGCGTGATCGTCATCCGACTGACGTCCGCCCGATCGGTGTGGCTGACGGCCAGTGAATCGATATTGAAGTTGCGCGCGCGCATGAGGCTGGCGACCCGGTTGAGCACGCCGGGCTTGTCGAGCACGACCGCCACCAGCACGTGACGTCGGGTTTCACCGCCGCCCGGCAGGGCGCGCGGCGGAGGCGCAGCGTGGGCGG
This sequence comes from Candidatus Limnocylindrales bacterium, assembly GCA_035692005.1. GTDB lineage: Bacteria > Chloroflexota > Limnocylindria > Limnocylindrales > CSP1-4 > SPCO01. The sequence continues at coordinate 8,727 of DASSII010000037.1, forward strand.
GCGGGCTGCTCATTCGTCCGCTCCGTCCCACGTTTCGATGAGGTCGGATAGGCCCTTGCCGGCGGGCATCATCGGGAAGACGTTCTGCTCCTCGGCGATCTCGAACCAGACCAGCGCCGGGCCGTCGACCGCCTGGGCTGCCCGGATCGCATCGTCCACCTCGGCCGGCGTGCGGGCCCGGAAGGCGGGGATGCCGAAGGCATCGGCGAGCTTGGCGAAATCGGGCCCGGGCAGGCTCGATGAGTGGTAATTGCCCGCGTAGATGATCTCCTGCCACTGGCGGATCATCCCGAGCTTCTTGTTGTCGAGCAGGGCGATCTTGACCGGGATGTCGTCGGCGACGAGGGTCATCAGCTCCTGGAACGTCATCTGGAACCCGCCGTCACCGGTGATCGCCCAGGTCTCGCGATCGGGCCGGCCGAGGGCCGCGCCCATCGCCGCCGGCAACCCGAAGCCCATCGTCCCGAGGCCGCCCGACGAGACGTGCGAGTTCGGTTCACGGAACCCGGCGTAGCGGGCCAGCCACATCTGGTTCTGGCCAACGTCGGCGACATAGGTCGCGGCATGGTCGGTCAGTTCGCCGATCCGCTCGACCACGTAGTCGGCCGACAGCAGGCCCTCGCGCCATGCCCCCGAACCGTGCCACGAGGACGCCTCGGACTCGCGTTTCCAGTCGGCCAGCTGGTCGAGGTACTCGCGACGCGCCGTCATCGGCGTCTCGGGCACCATCGGCGTGAGCGCCCGCAGGACCCGGCCGGCGTCGCCGACGATGGGCACCTCGACCGCCACGTTCTTGCCGATCTCGGCGGGGTCGATATCGACATGGATGATCCGGGCGTACGGGGCGTACGTGCGGACGTTGCCGGTCACCCGGTCGTCGAAGCGCATGCCGATGGCGATGAGCAGGTCGGCGCTCTGGATCGCCCGGTTGACGTGCTTCCAGCCGTGCATGCCCATGTAGCCGTAGGCCAGTGGATGGGTCTCGTCCATCGCGCCGATACCGAGCAGCGTCCAGGCGACGGGGATCGACGTCTTCTCGGCGAACGCGCGCAGGTCGTCCCACGCCTGGGCGTGGAGCACGCCGTGGCCGGCCAGGATGACCGGGCGCTGGGCAGCCGCGATCTCGGTCGCGGCGGTCTTGAGCTGCCGTCCATGACCGTCGAGGTTCGGACGGAACCCGGGCAGGCCGGCGGCCACCTCGTCGTCGGACGGGTGCTCGGCCCGGGTCTCCTGCTGCAGGGCGTCCTTGGTGATGTCGATGTGGACCGGGCCGGGGCGGCCGGTCCGGGCGATGTGGAACGCCTCGGCGATGACCCGCGGCAGGTCGTCGGCATCGCGCACCAGGTAGTTGTGTTTGGTCATCGGCAGGGTGATGCCGTTGATGTCGATCTCCTGGAAGGCATCCTTGCCGATCAGCGCGGACGGGACGTTGCCGGTGATGGCGACCATCGGCACCGAATCCAGGAGCGCCGTCCCGATCCCGGTGACGAGGTTGGTGGCACCCGGCCCGGACGTGCCCATGCACACGCCGACCCGGCCGGTCACCCGCGCATATCCGTCGGCCGCGTGGGCGCCGCCCTGCTCATGGCGGACGAGCACGTGACGCAACTCGGGATAGTCGCCGAGGACGTCGTACAGCGGCAGGATCACCCCGCCGGGGTAGCTGAAGAAGACATCGACACCCTGTCGCAGGAGCGCCTCGCACAGGACGTCGGCGCCGATCCGCGTGCGCTTGAGGTCACGGGCCTCGTGGAGCATGCCCTTCCGGGCGCGCTCGACCGCCGCGGCATGGGCCGACCCCTCCCCCGGCACGTGGCTGCGTCGGCCCGCGCCGGGTCCGCCCGCGCCGGCGGGAGTGGGTGGCGTGGCGGTGTCGGTCCTGGTGGTCATCGCGAGCCCTCATCCATGCCGGACATGCAAAAGACCCTCGCCTCCCCGGCGAGGGTCCCTTCGTGATGCGTGGTTCGTGGCGCCTTAGCGTCCGTTCCTCCGCGTCCCTCCGTTCTCCCGCCGGGAGCCGGTAATGAGCCCAAGAAGCCCATCAAGGCCGAGGAGCGAGCGAAGCAGCGCGAGGATCGATACGTCGGCGAGCCCGTTCGGTTCGATCGGCATGTGGACGCGGCGACCGTCCGTCGTGACGACGACGGCGACGGCTCGGCGGTCCTGGCGATCGAAACGGCCCAAGCTGGCCTCCAGACGGTGCGTCCGCTCGGGTGGGGACCGTGCGGTCCGCGCAGTCTACCAAAGTCGGGCCGCCCGTCAACGTCCACCCGAAGGTCCTGTCCCGAGACGACGACCGGCGGCCTCCAACCGGGCGAGCCTAGGCGGGCACCGCTCGCATGTGGTCGGCCAGCCAGTCGCGTCCCTCGCGCGCCAGCGCGTCGATGTCGATGACCTCCGGCGTCGGCCGCTCCGACGGCATGCCCAGCAGGTAGCCCTGACCGGCCCGGATCCCGAGCGACCGGACGAATTCGAGCTGTGCCACGGTCTCGACGCCCTCGGCGATGACCAGCGCGCCCCACCGATCGGCGAGGTCCTTGAGGGTCCGGACGATCTCCTGCGACGTGGCCCGAACGACCCCGCCCTGGACGAGCGACAGGTCGATCTTGACGATGTCGAAGCGGATCTGCGACAGGAGCCGGAGCCCGGCATTGCCGGCGCCGACATCGTCGGCTGCGATGCGCATCCCCGCCGCCCGACACGCCTCCACCGCGCGGATCAGGCGGTCCATGTCCTCGACCGCCTCGCGTTCGGTCAGTTCGAGCACGACCCGCCCCGGGTCGACGGCGTGGCGACGCAGCAGCTGGACCAGGCCGTGGACGCTGAAGTCGTCGGCCTCGAGCGTTCGAGGCGACAGGTTGAGGGTGAGGCTGCCCGGCAGGGCCAGCCGGGCGAACGCGGCGATGGACGTCGCCAGGCTGGCCAGGTCGAGATCGACCGTGCGGCCGACGGCCTCGGCGGCGGCGAACAGTTCGCTGGTGTCGGCGAAGCCCGAGCCCGGCATCGGCCGGACCAGGCCTTCGTAGCCGCGCGGCCGGCCGTTGCGCAGGTCGAAGATGGGCTGGAACACGGCGACCAGGGCGCCGGCCGACGCGACCCGGGCGACGGCGGCGGCCACCGCGCCCGCCGGCTGGTTCATGACCGACGTGCCGTGACGCTCGGCGTCGAACACCGTGACGCAGGTCCGGCCATGGCGCTTGCCGTGGACCAGGGCGGCGTCCGCCTCGCGGTACAGCGAGGCGCGGTCACGCGCGCTGCCGGGGACGGCGGCCACGCCGGCGGTGAACGACCAGGGACTGCCGACGGTGGTTCCGGCGGCGACGGATCGGGTGCTGCCGACCCGCCCCTCCAGCGCGGTCGCGAGGACGCGCCGGAGCGCGAGATAGGCGGCGTCGCCGTCGAGCCCGGGCAGCAGCACCGCGAACTCGTCGCCGCCGATGCGGAAGACGCGGTCCTCGCGGCGGAGCCCGGCGGTCAGCGTCCCGGCGACCCCCACCAGCACGCGATCCCCACCGACGTGGCCCTCGGTCTCGTTGACCCGGCGAAACTCGTCGAGATCGACGATCGCCAGCGCGAGGCGGCTGTTGTGGCGGGCCGAACCGACCCACTGCCGCTCCAGCTCCTCCTGGAACGCCCGGTGATTGCCGAGGCCGGTCAGGGAGTCACGGAGCGATTCGGCGCGGGCCCGGGCGTAGGCGTCCTCGAGCACGACCCGGGCCCGATCGAGCCGTTGGGCGGGCTCGAGCACCCGCCGCGCCAGCCAGACCGCGAGCAGGCCCATCGCCATCGCGACGACCGTGATGCCGATCGTCGGCAGCACGACCGACGTCCCCTCACCGATGGTCAGCGAGTAGATGACCGGGACCGCCAGGCCGACCGGGATAACGAACATCGTGACGAGGGCGAGCAGCAGCCGCAGCCGGACGATGCGCAGGTCGGTCGAGCCGTCGAAGATGGCCTCGCTCGGGTCCTGGTCGTCGTGCGCGCGGGCGCTCGGGTCGAAGATGGGGCAGTCCTCCGGGTGGGCACCGGGTTCGGGACGCTCGTTATACGCGTCCGTGCCGGTGTCGACTACACGCACCGTCGTACCGGTCCCGATAGGACCAATCGGGCAGCCCATCGGTCCCGCGGAGCGTCAGCCGACCCTCGGCTACACTTTGCCGGCCGCTATGCACCCACCCCCGGAGAGCCGCGCCGCCATGACCGACCGCCCCGCCTCGAGCGCCACGCCACGCACGATCGTCGACAAGATCTGGACGGACCACGTCGTCAGTCAGGACCCCGGCGCCCCGGCCGTGCTCGCCGTCGACCTCCACCTCGTCCACGAGGTCACGTCGCCCCAGGCATTCACCGGGCTCCGCCAGCGCGGCCTCACCGTCCGGCGACCGGGACAGACGGTGGCGACGGCGGATCACTCGATCCCGACCACCCCGCGCAACCTGCCGATGCTCGACCTGCAGGCGGCCGCCCAGATCGATCGGCTCGAGCAGAACTGCGCCGAGTTCGGCATCCCGCTCCACGGCATCGGCTCGCCGAGCCAGGGGATCGTCCACGTCATCGGCCCGGAACTCGGCCTGACCCAGCCCGGCATGACCATCGTGTGCGGCGACTCGCACACGAGCACCCACGGCGCGTTCGGGGCGCTCGCGTTCGGCATCGGCACGAGCGAGGTCGAGATGGTCCTCGCCACCCAGACGCTGCTCCAGCGCGACCCGAAGACCTACGAGGTCCGGGTGGACGGCCGCCTCGCTCCGGGAGTGAGCAGCAAGGACATCATCCTCGCCCTGATCGCCCGGATCGGCGTCGGTGGGGGGACCGGCCACGTGTTCGAATACCGCGGCGAGGCCATCCGGGCGCTCACGATGGAACAGCGGATGACGATCTGCAACATGAGCATCGAAGGCGGCGCGCGGGCCGGGCTGATCGCCCCCGACGACACCACCTTCGACTACGTCCACGGCCGCCCGCACGCCCCCCACGGCGCCGACTGGGATGCCGCCGTCGCCCGTTGGCGGACCCTCCCGACCGACGACGGCGCGACCTTCGACCGGTCGATCACGATCGACGCCGACGCGCTCGAGCCGATGGTCACCTACGGCACGAACCCGGGTATGGGCATCCCGATCACGTCGCGGGTCCCCTCCCCCGACGACGAGCGCGACCCTGCCCAGCGGCGCGCGCTGGAGCACGCCCTCGAGTACATGGATCTGCAGCCGGGCCAGCCGATCATCGGCCAGAAAGTCGATGTCGTGTTCGTCGGGTCGTGCACCAACGGTCGCATCAGCGACCTGCGGCTCGCCGCGGCCGCGCTCAAGGACCGCCACATCGCCGACGGCGTCCGGCTCATGGTCACGCCCGGCAGTGACGAAGTGAAGCGCGAGGCCGAAGCGGAGGGCCTGGCCGACATCTTCCGGGCCGCCGGCGCCGACTGGCGCGAATCGGGCTGCTCGATGTGCATCGCCATGAACGGCGACCAACTGGCTCCCGGCCAGTACGCGGTCAGCACCAGCAACCGCAACTTCGAAGGCCGCCAGGGCAAGGGTGGCCGGACGTTCCTGGCCTCGCCGCTGACCGCCGCCGCGTCGGCCATCAGTGGCGTGGTGACCGACCCGCGGACACTCCCGGGCATCGAGACCCTCGCCGCCGTCGGGGGCCGCTGAGCCATGGCCGAGCCCTTCCGGATGTTCCGCAGCAAGGTCGTCCCGATCGATGCCGAGAACGTCGACACGGACCAGATCGTCCCGGCGCGCTACCTGAAGGTGACCGACAAGGCGGGACTCGCCGAGGCCCTCTTCCGCGACTGGCGGTTCGAGGAGGACGGCTCGCTCAAGGACCCGCCGTTCATCCTCGACACCCCGGGCATGGCCGGGCGGGCGATCCTGCTGGTCGGCGACAATTTCGGCTCGGGCTCCTCGCGGGAGCACGCGCCGTGGGCCCTCACCTCGTGGGGCGTGCGGGCGATCCTGTCGACCGGCTTTGCCGACATCTTCCGCAGCAACAGCCTCAAGAATGGCCTACTGCCGATCGTCGTCTCACCTGAGACCCACGCCCGCCTGCGCGACCTCATCGCCCAGGACCCGGACGCGGAGCTGACCGTCGATCTCGCCGAGGAGGGCGTGTTGCTGCCGGACGGCTCGACGATCGACTTCACGATCGACCCGTTCGCCAAGCGGATGCTCCTCGCCGGCACCGACGAGCTCGGCTACCTGCTCTCGAAGGAGCCGGACATCGCCGCCTGGGAATCGACCCACCCGCCACGGATCGATACGCGCGCCGCCACGCGCTAGCGCCGTCGTGCCTCCGGGTCCGGCCGACGGTCGGCCGCCAGCCGTTCGGCAGCCGTGGCCTCCGCGGCGGACCGACTGGCCGGCAGGCCGGTGACCGCCTCGAGGAACGCGTCGTGGTCGAGGCCGAACGCGTCGACCGTGTCGATCGCCCGGACCGATGCGGTGCGTGGAACGTCGTGGAGCAGCGCGATCTCGCCGACGCCGGCGCCGGGGCCGAGGGTGCGGACCACGTGCCCGCTGCGCGAGACCTCGATGGTGCCGCCGTCGATGAGGACGTAGCTGTCGCCCGGGTCGCCTTCGCGCAGGAGGTAGGCGCCGGGTTCGACACGGATCGGGGCCAGGCGGCCGGCCAGGTGTTCGACCGTCGCCAGTGACAGCGGCACGAACAGCGGCTGCGCCCGGATCAACTCGACGCGGCGGGCCACCGCCGGCCCGCCTTCGTCGAGGCGGCGCACGGCCGGCCATGCGACGACGGCGACGATCGGCAGGATGATGCCGGTCGCCACGAGCGCGCCGCGGATGCCGACCAGCTCGATGAGCAACGGCGCAAGGATGCCGCCGATGGCCGGTCCCAGGTTGGCCACACTGTCGATGAGCCCGAGGACCGACACCCGGGCGGCGTTCGGCGCCGTCCGCTGGGCCAGCGTGAATCCCGACACGTCGAGCAGCGCGTTGCTGAACCCGACCGCCAGCATCGCGCCGATCGCCACGACCGGATGGACGAGCATGCCGATGAGCGCGATCGGCGCACCCCAGCCCGCGAGCGCCAGGGTGAACGCGGGACCGAGGCGCGTCCGGCCGGCGAGCGCCATGGCCCCGACCGCCCCAGCGAGGCCGCCCAGGCCCATCGCGGCATTGAGCGTCCCGACCCCGGGCTCGCCGAGCCCGAGCAGCTCGATCGAGGCGACGACGACGAGCACCGTCAGCAGTCCGCGGACCAGGGTCTGCAGGCCGAGGCAGGCGATGATCAGGCGCGGTCCGGGCAATGCGGCCGCGGCCCGGATGCTCGAGCCCAGGTGCTCGAACGCCGCGCGCGCGCCGACCGCCGAGGCGTCGCGCCGACCGACCGCGGGGACGTCCAGCGGGGCGATGGCCGCGACCCCGATGGCATAGATCGCGACGACGGCCAGGATGGCCCCCACCGGGCCGGTCGCGACGAGCAGCAACCCGGCGAGCGCGGGACCGACGAAGGTCCCCAGCCCCTCGGCAGCGCTCGAGCTGACGTTCGCCGCGATGAGCTGGTCCGGCGTCCGGGCGACTGCCGGCAGGAGGGCCATGTGCAGCGGTCGGGTGAACGAGCCCACCCCCGCCTCGACCGCCACGACGAGGGCCAGCAGGCCGAACGGCGCATCCGTGGCGACGACGATCACGGCCGCGACGGCCGCGAGGGTACGGACGAGGTTGGTCGTTCGCAGGACGACCTCCATCGGCCAGCGCGCGGTCGGCAGGCCAGCCAGCGGCGCGAGGATCGCCGGTGTCAGGTAGCGCGCCAGCCCCAGGATCCCGACCGCCAGCGGACCGCCCCGCTCGTAGGCTATGACCAGGGTCGTGACCAGCAGCGCCCATTTGCCGGCCATCACCGTGAACCACGCCACGAGCAGCTGACGCAGCGAGGCGTCGCCAAGCGTCGTCCGCAGGGCGCCGATCGCGGGTCGGATCGCAGCCACGACCGATGATGGCATTGGGACGGCAGTCTAGCCGTCGCCTGTTCGTGCCATCCGGTCGGCCCGCGTCTTCCGGCGCACCACCCGGGCGCGTATGCTGCCGCGACGCGTCATCGAGCGACCCGGATCGGTGGAGGGAAGACCGTCACGATGGATGAGAAGCTCGCCCTGTTGGCCAAGGTCCCGTTGCTGGCCGGCCTGTCGGACAAGGAACTCCAGGCCGTCGGGCGTCTGGCGGATGAGGTCGACGTGCCGGCCGGAAAGGTCCTTGCCAAGCAGGGCGACAGCGCCGAGGAGTTCTTCGTCATCATCGAGGGCAGCGTGTCGGTCGAGCGCAACGGCCAGCACCTGCGCGACATGCATGCCGGCAACTTCTTCGGAGAGCTGGCGATGCTCGCGCGGCTGGCGCGCACGGCGACCGTAACCACCACCGCGCCGACCCGGCTGCTCGTCGTCGGCCATCGCGAGTTCACCAGCCTGTTGTCGTCGATGCCCACCGTGCAGGATCGCGTGCTCCACGCCGTTGCCCACCTGATCACCACGCTGGAGCCCGACCGCACGACCTAGTGCAGGCAGCTCCCGGTCGGGACCGGGCCGGTCCGGCCGATCGCCGGCGCGACCCGGATCGAGACCTCGGTCGGGCTGAGCGCGTAGCCGACCTCGGGGTCCGTGCGCGCTTCGGCGAAGACCAGGCCGCCGATGGTGCCGTCCTGGAGCACGAACGGCCCGCCGCTGTCACCACGCTCGATCTCGGCGCGTAACTCCAGGATGTCACGGCGAACGGTCGCTTCGCCGTAGATGTCGCGCCCGATGGCCGGATAGGCGCCCGTCACCGCAGCGGGCACGATCGTCAGCGCGCCCCCACCGGGATAGCCGAGCGCCGCGCCCAGGCTGCCGCGACCGGGTTCCGACGCCGCGAACCGCAACGGGACTGCGCGCAGGTCCGGCGCGTGCAGTACGGCCACGTCGAGCGCCGGATCGAACAGGACCACGCGCGCATCGACCTGACCGCCCCCGGCCGTCGACAGGCGGACCCCGCGGTCGCGCGAGCCGGCCACCACGTGGGCGTTGGTGACGACATAGCCGTTGGCGATGACGACGCCACTGCCCGACGAGGCCAGACCGCAGGTGGCGGCCGTGACGCGCAGGGTGCTCGCCTCCGCGAGGGCCGCGATGGCGCGTGCGGTGGCGTCGGTCGGCGGCTCGACCGGCGGCCGCGGCAGCGGCTCGAAGCCGACGAAGACGTCGGGCAGGCCCGATGCGTCGAGCAGGTTCCCGAGTTCCGCGGCGATCTCGACCGGAGGCGGTAGGACGGCGTTGAGGGTGCGGATCGCCGTGGACGTCTGGGCCGCCTCGGTCAGGCGCGGGATGGGCCCGATGGCGAGCAAGCCGCCAGCGAGCCAGACGATGAGCAGGGCCTGGGCGGCGCCGGTGAACGCGCCGGCGACCCGATCCGCCGCGCCGAGCACGCCGGTCCCGGCCGCGCTGCCGATCATCCGGCCCACCGCCGAGCCGATCGATTCCCCGAGCCCGACGGCGATGAGCAGGCCGGCCAGGACGACGTACGGCCGGACGCCAGGGGGGACGGCATCGAGGGCGTCCGCCACGTACGGGAGGGCGACGATCGCCAGCGCCCCGCCGCCGATGGCGCCCAGCAGCCCGCCGACCTGTGGCAGGGCGCCGGAGCGAAAGCCCAGCCAGATGGCGAGGACGAGCAGGAGGATGGCGACGAGGTCGAGCGGGTTCACCGCCGGAATCGTCGCACAGCCGGCCGCCGCGGGCCGCCGCGGGCGCCGAACCTCAGCCAGGCATCAGCCGACCGTGACCTCGACCGGGGCCGCGAGGCCTCCGGTGTCCTCGATCGTCCACGTCCCAGACGGGACATCGGGGACCTCGAACTCGGTCCGGTGCTGTTCGGCGATGGCGATGCAGGCGATCTCCTCGGGGCCGTGACCCTCGCGCAGGGTGATCGACATCGTCCCGTCGCCCTTGTCCACGACGATCGAGTCGAGGATGTTGCAGGGCTCGACACCGCTGGTCCAGGTGGCCGTCACGATGATCGTGTGACCGTCGACCCGAGCCGCCAGGCCATCGGCGGCGATGGGATGGACGTCCAGCTGACCGGGTCGCGGGACGACGAGCTTGCCGCCGCCGACCCCGGGGCCGGGATCCGATGAGCCGACATCGGGCGGCGAGCTGACCGTGCCATCGGGCGGGGCACCGGACGGGTCTACCGGAGCGATGGTCGGCACCGTCGATGGGGCCGCACCGCTCGAGCAGGCCGCGACGAGCAGGCCGAGGGACAGCACGACGAGACCGAGTCGGTGTGTGGGGTGGGCGTTCATGGCCGGCAGACGGCCAGCCCGGCCCTCCGGTTCCGGCAACGCGTCGTGGACGACCGTCGGGTCGACGACCGGGCGGGCGTCCGTATCCGACTTCGCGGGTCGGGGGCACGCTGGCCGCGATCCGTCCGACCATCAGCGAGCACAGGGAGCCTGACCGACATGACCCGTCCGTTCCGCCACGCCGCCGTCAAGCCGTTCCGCGTGACGCACTCCGCCGTCACGGCCCACCGCGGCCATGGACCGACCCCGTTCCTCGGCTGCGCGGTGTGCGCCCGCCGCGCGATGCGCGGATCGTCCTCCCCACGATGGACCTCAGCGCGCCTGGGCTGACCCCGCAGGCGGGTCGGCGACCCGCCGACCTACACTAGCGACGACCCCGTCACCACGCCTGCCGGAGACGCCGCTCGATGTCCGACCCGACCGTCACGCACCCGTATGACCGCCCGACCGATCCCGCCAAACGCCATTCCGCGGCGCTGACCGACGGCCCCGACCGGGCCGCCGCGCGGGCGATGCTCAAGGCCATCGGATTCACCGACGACGACCTCGCCAAGCCGCTCGTCGGCGTGGCGACGACGTGGATCGAGACGATGCCGTGCAACTACAACCAGCGCCGGCTGGCGGAGCATGTCAAGGCCGGCATCCGGGCGGCGGGCGGCACGCCGATGGAGTTCAACACCATCGCCGTGAGCGACGGCGTGTCGATGGGCACCGAGGGCATGAAGTCGTCACTGGTCAGCCGCGAGGTCGTCGCCGACTCGATCGAGCTTGTCGTCCGCGGCCACCTGCTCGACGGCGTGGTGTGCCTCGTCGGCTGTGACAAGACCATCCCCGGAGCCGCCATCGCCCTCGGCCGGCTCGATGTCCCGGGCGTGGTGCTCTACAACGGGACGATCTACCCGGGTACCTACAAGGGCGTGCGCGACGCGACGGTGGTCACCGTATTCGAGGCCATCGGTGCGTATCGGGCGGGCAAGATCACGCTCGATGAGCTGTACGAGGTCGAGAACGTGTCGTGCCCCGGACCGGGCGCCTGCGGCGGCCAGTACACGGCCAACACGATGTCGGCGGTCCTCGAGTTCCTTGGCCTCTCGCCGGCCGGACTCAACGGCATCCCGGCCGAGGACCCAGCCAAGGACGACGCCGCGCGCCGGACGGGCGAGCTGATCATGGACCTCGTCCGGCGCGACGTCCGGCCATCGACGTTCGTCACCCGTGCGTCGCTCGAGAACGGCATCGCCAGCGTCGCTGCGACCGGCGGTTCGACCAACGGTGTCCTCCACCTCCTCGCGATCGCGCATGAGTTCGGCGTCCCGCTCGACATCGACGAGTTCGGGGCGATCGCCGACCGCACGCCCATCCTCGCCGACATGCGCCCCGGTGGCCGCTACAC
>DASSII010000038.1:0-14447 GCA_035692005.1 Candidatus Limnocylindrales bacterium
CCCTATGTCCGGTCGGGGGCGGGCATGTGGCGCCGATGCCGTCCCGTCCGCTCGCCGTCGTGCACGACCAGTCGCGCGTCCGCAGCCTGGACGGCCGGTGCCGGCGGCCGAGTCGACATACGGTGCTCCTGATCGGCGTCATGCAGGGTCGCCCCGGGGCCGACCCGGGTCGGGGGCGGTCGTGCGGCATTTGGGCCGCGGCGTCCCGATCCGGCGGATCGACAACCGGGACGACCGTATGTCCGGTCAGGGGCGGGTCCGTGGCGATGACGCCGTCCGTCCGCTCGCCGTAGTGCACGACCAGTCGCGCGTCCGCAGCCTGGACGGCCGGTGCCGGCGGCCGAGTCGACATACGGTGCTCCTGATCGGCGTCATGCAGGGTCGCCCGGGGCCGCGGCCCCTGGCGCCGTCGCGCGGGGGCCACGGCGCACGGCTCCGCCACGAGGGGCCGCGGCCCATGGCGCCGTCGCGCGGGGCCGCGGCACACGGCTCGCCCCGTCCTCCCCGTCACGCACTCCTCGTCAAACGCCGTGCCCGGCCTGGCCGGCTCGTGACCGACGGCACATGACGGACTGGCCCGACAGGCGCAGAATCCCGGTCCGTACAGGAGATCGACATGACCACGACCGTCGATGCAGCGATGGATCAGGCCCGCGACGCCGCGGCGCAGCCCATGGACAAGGTGCTCGATCGACTCGGCGAGCGGGTCGGCGCCCAGGCCAACGTCAAGGCCGTGTTCGGCGAGCCGATGGAGCGCGGCGACGTGACCGTCATCCCGGTCGCCCGCGTCCGCTGGGGATTCGGTGGCGGGTCCGGGACGGGCCCGGCCGACAAGGGGGCGGTCGATCGGCCCGACGCCGCAAGCGGTACTGGGGCCGGCGCCGGCGTGATGGCCGATCCGATGGGCTACCTCGAGGTCCGCTCGTCCGGTGCGGCCTTCGTGCCGCTCGCGACGCCCTACTTCAATCCGCTGCTGATCCTGGCCTCGGGCGTGGCGATCTCGTTCGTATTGCGAGCCCTCGCCCGGCTCATCCGGGGCTGAACCGCAACTCCCGGACGGGCGGCTAGACTGGGCGCCTCCCCCACCATCGGAGGCGCCCCGTGACGGACCTCAAGACCGGCATCCTGCTCTGGAGCCAGGCGGCCGGCTGGCCCGAGATGCTCGACGCTGCCCGGCGCGTCGATCGGCTCGGCTACGACCACCTCTGGACGTGGGACCATCTGTACGCCATCTTCGGCGACCCGTATCAGCCGATCGTCGAAGGTTGGACGGCCCTGGCGGCCTGGGCGATGGCGACCGATCGCACGCGACTCGGCCTGCTGGTGGGAGCCAACACGTTCCGCAATCCGGGTCTGACCGCCAAGACCGCCGCAACGCTTGACCACATCAGCGCTGGTCGGGCCATCCTCGGCATCGGCGGCGCATGGTTCGACCTCGAACACCAGGCGCATGGCATCGACTTCGGCTCGGGCTTCGGACAACGCCTCGACTGGCTCGACGAATCGGTCGCGGCGATGCGATCGGTGCTCGACGGCGGAGCGGTCAGCTCGCCCGCGGGCGGGCACTACGCCTTCGATGACCTGCGCCAGCAGCCCGCTCCGGTCCAGGCACACTTGCCGATCATGATCGGCGGCAGCGGGGAGAAGAAGACCCTGCGGACCGTCGCCAGGTACGCCGACATGTGGAACGCGATGGGCCCGCCGGAGATGATGGCGCACAAGGTGGAGGTCCTGCGTGGCCACTGTGCGGCGGTCGGGCGCGATATCGCCGAGATCGAGTTCACGCTCGGGGTGAAGCTGACGATCCGCGACACGAAGGCCGAGGCGGAGCGGGTGCGCTGGGCGGCGATCGAGCACAACCGGACGCCGCGCGCCGAGGTCGAGGACGACGACACCTTCTGGGAGGGCTCGCCCGAGGAGATCGCCGACCGACTCCGCCCGTACGTGGAGCTCGGGTTCCGGACCGTCATCTCCGAGCAGCCGGCGCCGTACGACGTCGAGACGCTCGAGCGGTTCGTCGGCGAGGTGAAGCCGCTGATCGACAAGGGCTAGCCTGGTGCCTGGAACGGCGCCGCGCGCCCGCGGATCCGTCGGCTGATGGAGGACCCGCGCTCCGCGCCGGCTCGCGGCGCGACCATCGCCTTCGAACACGTCACCAAGCGCTACGACGTGCGGGCGACCGATACCCCGGGCGCCGTCAACGACCTCAGCCTGTTCGTGCCCGCCGGCAAGATCTGCGTCCTCGTCGGCCCGTCGGGCTGCGGCAAGACCACCTCGCTCAAGATGGTCAACCGGCTGATCGAGCCCACCAGCGGGCGCATCCTGATCGACGGCGTCGACGTCACCACCCGGGACGTGACCGAGCTGCGCCGGGCCATCGGCTACGTGATCCAGCAGGTCGGGCTGTTCCCCCACCAGACGATCGGCCAGAACGTGATCGTGGTCCCACGCCTGCTCGGCTGGTCGGCGAGCCGACAAGAAGAGCGGTCGAACGAATTGCTCGAACTCGTCGGGCTCGACCCGGCCCGCTATCGCGACCGCTATCCGAGCCAGCTGTCCGGCGGCGAGCGGCAGCGCGTCGGCGTCGCCCGGGCGCTGGCGGCCGACCCGCCGATCATGCTCATGGACGAGCCGTTCGGTGCCGTCGACCCGATCGTCCGCGAGCGCCTGCAGAACGAGTTCCTGCGCCTCCAGGAGGACCTGGCCAAGACCATCCTGTTCGTCACCCATGACATCGACGAGGCGATCAAGATGGGCGATCTGGTGGCGGTCATGCAGGTCGGCGGGCACCTCGCCCAGTTCGGGCCGCCGGCCGAGATCCTGGCGGCGCCGGCGGACGGGTTCGTTGCCCGCTTCGTCGGCGCGGACCGCGGGCTCAAGCGCCTGTCGCTGACCCGCGTCGGCGAGCTGCAGCTCCAGTCCCCGGTCACCGCTCGCGCCGGCGACGATCCCGCCGCGGCCCGACGGCGACTCGAGGCCGACCCGTTCGGCTATCTCCTGCTCGTCGACGAGGCCGATCGGCCGATCGGCTGGATCCCCAGGCACGATCTCCCGACCAGCGGACCGCTCGACGCGTCGCTCGCGGCGGAGGCCTCCCCCCTGCTCGACCGACGGGCGACGCTCAAGGACGCCCTGTCGCTGCTGCTCGACGCGGACGTCCAGGCCGGCATCGTCGTCGATCGCAAGCGCACCGTCCTCGGGGTCGTGACCGCCGACATGATCGCCGAGCGGATGCGCGGCGGAGCCCACGTCGTCGCCAGCGAACCGTTCCCGTCGGACGCCGAGGCGGTCCTCGGCGAGGCCACCGAGGACGCCGGCCGATGAACTGGGCGTGGATCGCCTCGAACGCCAGCGCCATCGTCGGCGCCACCTGGGACCACCTCGTGCTGACGGTCATCGCCGTCGGTGTCGGCTTTGCGTTGAGCCTCGGCTTCGCCCTGATCATCCGCGACGACCGCCGGTTCGAGGGCCCGATCAACGGCCTGACCGGGATCCTGTACACCATCCCGAGCCTCGCCCTGTTCGCGTTGCTCGTGCCGATCACCGGGCTGTCGCTGCTGACCGCCGAGATCGGTCTCGTGAGCTACACGCTGCTGATCCTTACCCGGCACATCGTCGCCGGCTTCGATGCCGTCCCGCGCGACATCGTCGAGTCCGCCGACGGGATGGGCTTCACCGCGCGCCAACGGCTCATTCGGATCGACCTGCCGCTGGCCATCCCGCTGATCCTGGCCGGGCTGCGGGTCGCCACGGTCACCACCATCGGCCTGGTGATGGTCACGGCGCTCATCGGGGAAGGCGGCCTCGGCAATCTCATGCTGCGCGGCTTCAACTTCCGCAACTACACCGCGGTGTACGTCGGTGCCATCGTCACGGTCGCGCTGGCAGTCGTGGCCGACGCGCTGATCCTGGCCATCGGCCGGCTCCTGACGCCGTGGACCCGGAGCCGCTGAATGGACGGCCTCGGCGGGATCGCCGCGTGGTTCCTCGACCCGGCCACCTGGACGGGCCCGACCGGCATCCTGAGTCGCCTCGTCGAGCACGTCTGGCTGTCCGGCCTGGTCGTCGCGGTCGGGGCGCTCATCGCGGTGCCGATCGGCCTGGCCATCGGCCATACCGGTCGAGGGGCGTTCCTGACCGTCAGCGTCGCCAACATCGGCCGCGCGATCCCGTCGTACGCCCTCCTGCTCATCTTCTTCACGTTCTTCGGCATCGGGTTCTCGACAGCGTTTCCGGCGCTGCTGGTGCTGACCATCCCGCCGATCCTGACGAGCACGTACGTCGGCCTGCACGAGGTCGATCGGGACATGGTCGAGGCGGGCCGGGCGATGGGCATGACCGAGGCGCAGGTCCTCTGGCGGGTCGAGCTGCCGATCGCCCTGCCGGTCATCATCGCCGGCACCCGGACAGCCGCGGTCCAGGTGGTGGCCACAGCGACCCTTGCCGCACTCGTCGGCGGCGGCGGACTGGGGCGCTTCATCGTCGATGGCTTCGCCCTGCAGCAGGATGACCAGCTGGTCGGTGGGGCCATCCTCGTCGCGCTGCTGGCCATCCTGACCGATCGCCTGTTCACGCTGGTCGAGCGGGTCGTCGTCTCTCCCGGCCTGGCAGCCGAGGTCCGATCGGGGACGATCGGCGAGCCGGCAGCGGCGCCCGCCGCGGGACGACCGGTCATCCTCTGAGCGACACCGGCGAAGTACCAGGGACGCGAGGCCGGGTTCCGGTACCGCTGCTATCCTGCCCGCCGGCCCTCATGGCGCTTGCGAGACACCCCGCGCCCACGGTCGGATAGTCAAGGAGGACCCATGCGGCACATCCGCACGGCCGCTCTCGGGGCGACGCTGCTGGCACTGCTCGTCGGTGCCTGCACCTCGGGTGGGAGCGGCACCAGCCCATCGACGGCGGCCAGCCAGCCGCCCACCAGCGCCGTCCCCAGTGATCTCGACTCGGGTGCCCCGAGCGGGCCGACGATCGCCTCCCTGCTCACGCTCGGGGGCCCGCCCGAGTGCCAGGAGCGCCCGTTCTGCCTCAAGGGGCTGGAGGACGTCTACGGCCTCCAGTTCAAGGGCTTCACGGCGCTCGATACGGGCGGACCGTTGACCGTCCAGGCGCTCACCTCGGGCCAGATCCAGGTAGGCCTGCTGCTGACGTCCGATCCGGTGATCGCGGTGAACGGCTATGTCCTGCTGCAGGACGACAAGCAGCTCCAGCTGGCCGACAACCTCATCCCGGTCGTCCGCAAGGACATCGTCGACGCGAACCCGGGTGTGGCCGACGTCCTGAACACGGTGATGTCGCGCCTCACGCAGGCCGAGTTGACCGCCCTCAACCGCGCCGTGACGGTCGACCTCAAGCCCGTCCCCGACGTCGCCCGCGACTGGATCGCGGCCCAGAACTTCGACGCCATCAGCGCCGGCATCGAAGGCGATATCACCGTCGGATCGACCAACTTCTACGAGCAGGAGATCCTCGGCGAGATCTTCGCCCAGACCCTCGAGGGCAATGGCGCGACCGTCGAGCGCAAGTTCCAGCTCGGCAACCGCGAGATCGTCTTCCCCGCTCTCGAGTCGGGCCAGATCGACGTGCTCGCCGAGTACGCCGCCACGGCACTCGAATTCGTCAACGGCGGCGCAGGGCAGGCGACGACCGATCCGAAGGCGACGAGCGCGGCGCTCGCGACCGCGCTGGGACCGAAGGGCCTGGTCGCACTCGACTATGCCGCGGCGACCGATCAGAACGGTTTCGTCGTGACCAAGGCGACGGCCGACCAGTACGGTCTGGTCAACATCAGCGACCTGGGCAAGCCCGCCCCGTAGCCGTCAGTCGCGGACCGAGGCGAGGATCGACCGAGCCTCGGCGAGCGTCGGCATGCGCGGCGAATTGCGGATGGCCGCATCGTCGATGGCGTCCTGTGCGACGACGTCGAGCGTCGCATCGTCGAAGCCGAGTGAGCGGAGACTCGGGCGCAGGCTGAGCTCGCCGAGCAGCCGTCGCACGGCGCCGATGGCGGCCGCGGCGGCGGTCGCCTCGGCCTCGGTGGCCGATGCCGCGCGCAGCGCGACGCCCACCCGCGCCAACTCGCGGTCGCGCAAGCCGGGCGAGTCGGCGTAGAACGCGAGCACCTCGGGCAGGACGACCGCGAGGGCCAGTCCGTGGGCGAGCCGACCGCGCGTGCCGAGCGCATGTCCGAGGGCGTGGACGAGCCCGACGCCGGTGCCGCTCGCCTGCCCGACACCGGCCAGGTGCGATGCCAGCAGCATCTGGGATCGGGCCTCGAGGTCGCGGCCGTCGGCCACCGCGCGCGGCAGCCACGCTCCGGCCGTGGCGAGGACGCCGAGGGCGATCGCCTCGGCGAAGGGATTGGGGTTGGCGGACAACAACGACTCGAGCGAGTGGGTCATCGCGTCCACCCCGGTCGCCGCCGTCGCCGCCGGTGGCAGGCCGAGGCTGAGCTCGGGGTCGAGGATCGTCGCCAGCGGGAGCAACGACGGGTGCCCGACATAGTCCTTGCGCCCGGCCGCCTCGTCGGTGATGACCCCGTAGGTGTTCGTCTCGGCGCCGGTCCCGGCCGTGGTCGGGACGGCGATGAGCGGACCGCCCGGCGCGACGTCGTCGCGGTGGTAGCCCAGCGCCAGCACCTCCCCGCCGTTCGCGGCGTGGAGGGCGATCGCCTTGGCCGAATCCATCGACGAGCCGCCGCCGACGGGCACGATCGCGCTATCCCCGACACCGAACGCGACGAGCGCCGCACTCCCGCGCAGGATCGAGCCGGTGCCCGGGTTCGGCTCCACCCCGTCATGCACGCTGACCGGGATCCCGGCCGCGGCCAGGACATCGCGGACATGGTCGACGACGCCCGAGGCGACCACGCCCGGGTCGGTCACGACGAACGCGCGCGGGCGACCGGTCGTGCCGATCAGCTCGGGGAGCCGTTCGATGGCTCCGGCCCCGAACACGACCCGGTTGCGCAGCGCGATCTCGAACGAGCGCTCGGCCAGGCGCTCGGTCACGCCAGGATCTCGAGCACGGTGTCCGTGCTCGTATCGCGTCGCACGGTCAGCCAGCGGCGGCAGCCGGCCGCGTGGAACCAGCGCTCGGTCGTCGGTCCGTCGGCGTTCTCGAAGATCCAGACCTCGTCGAAGTCCCGCTCGTGCGGATCACTGATCCAGTCCGGCGCCGGGCGCCGTTCGCCACCGAACGCGAACTCATCGAGCGGGCGGCGGCCGCATGTCGGGCAGGTCAGCCAGGCCATCAGCGCGTCCCGGTCGAGCCCTGGTCGGCCAGGACGTGGTCGCGCCGGAATCGATCGAGCGCGAACGGCGCGATCCGCTCGGGCGTCCGGCCCGTGGCGATCAGCTCGGCCATCGCCTCGCCACCGGCAGGGATCGCCTTGAACCCCCAGGTGCCCCAGCCGGTGGTGACGAGGAACCCGTCGACGCCGGTCGCCCCCATGATCGGCGAGAAATCGGCCGAGATGTCGCAGATGCCGGCCCACGTGCGCAGGATCCGAAGGTCGCGCAGGAACGGCAGCAGGTGGGTGATCTTGTAGGCGTACCCGCGCAGCGCGTCGAACGACGACCGGCGCGAATAGGACGGCTGGGCATCGAACTCGGCGCCGATGAGCATCTGGCCCCGGTCGGTCTGCGAGACATAGCAGAACAGCTCGGTGTCGCTGACGATCCGGGGGAAGCCCTGGGCATAGTCGTTGGTCACGAACGCATGGAGCGGGTGGGTCCGGATCGGCAGCCGGACGCCCGCGTGCGCCGCCATGGCCGTCACCCGACCGCCGGTGGCCGACAGCACGATCCCGGCCGCGATGTCCCCGCCGGCCGTCCTGACGCCGACGACCCGCTCCCCGTCGCGCAGCAGGCCGGTCACCGGCGTGTGCGGGATGACGTGGACACCGCGGTCCATCGCCCCGGACGCGAATGCCCAGGCCACGCGGTCATGGCGGGCGGTCGCGGCGCGCACGTGATGCGAGGCGCCCAGGATCGGATAGCGCCCGCCCCCTGCGAGATCGATCTGCGGCACGAGCTCCTTGATCTCGGCCGGCGTCAGCATCACCGTCTCGGCGCCGCAGGCCGTGTTGAGCAGGCAGCGGGCCCGCTCCGCGCGCATCGCCATCTCGGTGTGGGCCAGCCAGATGAGTCCCTTCTCCTGGTGCAGGATCCGGGCGCCCGTCTCGTCCTCGAGCGCGGCATACATCTCGAGGGAGTGCTGGTAGAAGCGGATGGCCTCGGGCACCCCGTAGTTCGCGCGGATGATCGTCGTGTTGCGGCCGGTGTTGCCCGACACGATGTACTCGGCCTCGACGACCGCCACGTTGGTGATGCCGTGTCGCGTCGCGAGGTAGTACGCCGTGGCTAGACCATGTCCCCCGCCGCCGACGATGACCACGTCGTACGCCGAGCGAGGCTCGTGCCAGTGCAGCGGCCGAAGGGACTCGACGTAGCCCCGCGCGTAGTCGCCGGCCAGACCGCTCATCCGGGCACCGCCAGTCGCACCAGCAGGTCATCGAGGTAGGCCGTCAGCACGAACACGGTGGCGGCACCGGTCGGGTCGAGGTAGAGCTTGGCTGGCACGCCGCCGATCGTGCCCTGGGCGAATGCCGGGCGGTGGCGGGGCGGCGGCCATTCGATGTGCGGCACGACATGCTCGACGAATTCCTCGGCGGGGAACATCAGGGCCGTGTAGCCGGCCTCGGCGACGACGATCGCATCGGGGTCCGCCACCTCGACGCCGGTCGCGCCGATCGCGAACGCCTCGTCCGGCGCGAGGCGCAGGACCAGCGGCTCGAACACCTCGCGCCCCGGGCCCTCGTCGGCCCACACGGCCGCATCGAGCGCCGCGGGATCGGCCACGACCCGGACACCCGGCGCCTTAAGCGCGTGCACGAAGCCCCTCCGGGTCGTAGAACGGTGGCGGGGTGACGACCGCCTCTCGGCCGTCGATCTCGACCCGCTCGGGGAAGGGCCGCCGCTTCAGCCAGCCGAGCATGACCGCATGGCCCAGGACCGGCGAATCCCAGCTGCCGGAGACGTGCCCGATGATGTCCCCACCGGCCAGGATCGGCGAGCCTTCGATCGGCGCCGGCGACGGCATCGTCAACCCGAACGATCGCCGCTCGTCCGGGAGCTCCGCGGTGCGCTCCAGCGAGGTGCGCCCGATGAACCGCGGCTTGTCCATCCGCACCGCCCAGTCCATGCCCAGCCGGCGCGGGGTCGTGTCGAGCTCGGTGTCCATGCCGACGATGACGTGGCCCTTCTCGAGCCGTAGCCCGAACAGCGCCTGCAGCCCGTGCGGCTTGACGCCGAGGTCGTCGCCCATCGCCATCAGCGACCGCCACAGCTCCACGGATCGATCGATCGGATGGTGCAGCTCGAAGGCCGCCTCGCCGGTGAACGACAGACGCATCACGTGACACGGCACCCCGGCGATGTCGACCCGCAGGTGGCCGAGGAAGCGCGGCGGGACGTCCAGACCGGCGCGCACCAACAGCCGCTTCGCGAGGGGCCCCGTGACGTTGATCGCGGCCAGCGACATCGTCTGGTCGAGGACGTGGACGCGCAGGCCCCAGGTGGCGATCCAGTCGCGGATCCACATCTCGGCATTGGACGCCCCGCCGGACGTGAATGTCAGGACGAAGCGGGTCGGCGAGTCGCGCAGGATCATCCCGTCGTCGATCACGTGGCCGCGCTCGTTGAGCAGGAGCGCGTAGCGCGACCGCGTCGGCCGGATGTCGGCGACGTGGCACGGATACAGCCGCTCGAGCGCCTCGACGACATCGGGCCCGGACACGACGAGCTTGCCGAGCGTGCTGACGTCCCCGAGCGAGACCGCTTCGCGAACGGCCCAGTACTCGGCCAGCACGTCGCCGTAGTGCCACGGCCTCCACCAACCCCCGAACCGGTCGAGCCTCGCGCCCAGGGCGAGATGCTCGTCGTGGAGGGGCGTGCGACGGAAGGCATCGATGGCGGTGTCGGCGGCGGCTTCGGCGAGGGTGATCTGGCGCGCCGCGGGGCGCGCCGTGAAGGGCGCCGGCAGCGTGCCGCTGCGGGCGGCGATCCACGATCGGACGTGGGGCAGGCACGCTCCGCCTTGGCAGGTGCCCAGTCCGGCGAGGCTCGATCGTTTGAGCAGCTCGAGCTCGGTGAAGCCGCGCTGCCAGGCCCCCTCGAGCTCGGCGACGGTCGTGCCCATGCATCGACACACGACGCCGTCGGTCGGGGCAGGAGGGAGGGCCGACTCGTCGCCGGCCGGACCGACGACGCGGACCGGCACGTCTCCGGCCATCCGCACCAGGGTGTCCCGTGGCGATCGTCCGAGGCCGACGATCACGGTGCGACACGGGGTCACCGTCTCGGCCCCGATCCAGTCGTCGGCCGTGACCACCGCGCGGACCCGGCCCTCGTGATCGCCCTCGAAGCGGACGAGACGACCGGCGACGGCGAGGCACGGGACGCCCTCGGGCGGGGTGCCGACGGCGACCGCATCACCCAGGTCGACCCCGGCGGCGTGCAGGCGCTCGGCGGCCCGGGCGGTCAACAGCCCGGCCAGCTCGTTACCGGGAACGACCGGCTGGATGTCGGCCGCGCCCGTGGCGATGACGATCTCGCGCGGGTGGACATGCAGCATCACGGTCGGCGTGCGCACGACGATGGTCGGACCGGGGTAGATCGCGACGACCTCGTCGCCGACGTCCGCATCGAGCGTCAGCACGACCTTGCCGGCGGCTTCCGCCTCGTGCGCTGCCGCCCGGCCCGCCTCGCCGCCACCCACGATCGCGACGTCGACCTCGGCGCGCAGCACCTCGATCGGGCGGTCGCCGAGCGAGCCGTTCCCGGCCGGCTCGAGCACCGGCAGCGCCGGCAGGCCGTCGGCGGGGTGACGCCGGACGTCCATCCCGGGCCGGGCCCGCGTCTGGCAGGTGCGCACGTAGGCGACGCCGTCGACCTCGGCCAGGCAGTTGCCACAGTCGCCGGCCAGGCACAGCGTGCCGCCGTGCCCGGGCACCTCGCCGGCACGGATGATGGCCATCGCCAGCGATTCGCCATGCCGCACCGCGATCGGGCGGCCATCGACGCTGACCGCTTCGGTCGGACCGGCTGCTGTCACGAGGCTGACCTCGCGTCGCGTCCCACGGCGCGTCAGGCCCGCATCCGCAGACCCTGCGGGTCGAACAGGGGCTCGGGCTGGAGTCGCGCCGGGCGGCGTCGGCCGATGATCTCGATCTCGAACCGGTCGTCGGACCCATCGCCGGAGGCGAGCTCGGACGGCACGTAGCCCAGCGCGATCGAGCCCTTGACGGAGTGGCCGTACCCGCCCGAGGTGATCCAGCCGACCACCTGCCCGTCGTGCCAGACCGGCTCGTCACCGATGACATCGGCCGGGTCGTCGGGATCGGGCTCCACGACGAATGTCACGAGCCGCCGCTTCGGGTCGCCGGCGGCGAGCTCGGCCTCGTACGCCGCCCTCCCGATGAAATCGTGGTCGAGCTTGACGTATCGCCCCAGACCGGCCTCCGGGATCGTGTAGATCGGGCGGTACTCGCGGAACCATGTCCCGTAGCCCTTCTCGAGCCGGAGCGACATCAACGCCCGCATCCCGAACAGCCGCAGGCCGTGCGGCTCGCCGGCGGCCACGATCCGGTCGAACAACGCGCGCTGGTATTCGGGCGCGACCCACAGTTCGTAGCCGAGGTCGCCCGAGTAGTTGAGGCGCGCGACCAGGGCCGGGATCATCCCCAGGTCGACCTCGCGGAAGGTCATGAACGGGAATGTCTCGCTCGACAGGTCGAGGTCCGGCGCGACCGCCGACAGGACGTCCCGCGAGCGAGGCCCCGTCACGGACAGCCCGGTGAGCCCCAGCCCGAGCACCTCGAACCGGACCGACGTGTCCGCCGGCAGGTGGTGACGGAACCAGCGCGAGTGATGGACCTCGGCCGGCAACGACCCGAACAGGTGGAACACGTCCGCCCCGGACGCGCGCGCGACCGTGAACTCACCGACGATCCGGCCGGCATCGTTGAGCATCGCGGTCAGCGTGATGCGGCCCGGCGCCGGCATCCGCTGGGTCAGCAGCGACGACAGCCACGCCTGTGCGCCCGGGCCGCTCACCCGGTACTTGGCGTAGTTCGAGATCTCGGTCATCCCGACCCGTTCGCGGACCGCGGCGACCTCTGCGGCGACGCAGTCCCAGGCGTTCGAGCGGCGGAAGGTGACGTCCTCAGTAGGGGCGAGGCCCGGTCGCTGGAACCACAGGGCGTGCTCCAGCCCGAACGTCGCGCCCCACACGGCGTTGGCCGCGGTCAGGCGATCGTGGATCGGCGTCGTCAGCAGTGGCCGCGCATCCGGCAGCTCCTCGTTCGGGAAGGTGATCCGGAACCGGCGTCGGTAGTTCTCCTGGACCTTGGCGTTGGTGTAGGCGAGGGTGGCGTAGTCGCCATAGCGGGCCACGTCCATCGCCCAGATATCCATGCCGCTGTCGCCGTGGTCGCCGGCCGTCATCCAGGTCGCGAGCGCCAGCCCGACCCCGCCGCCCTGCGACAGGCCGGCCATCACGCCGCAGGCCACCCAATAGCCGCGCAGCCCACGGATCGGTCCCACCAGCGGGTTGCCGTCGGGCGAGAACGTGAACGGCCCGTTGACGACCCGCTTGATCCCGATCGTGCCCATCGCCGGGTAGTGCTTGAACGCCACGCTGAGCTCGGGCGTGATGCGCTCGAGGTCCGGCTTGAGCAGTTGCGATCCGAAGTCCCACGGGGTCTCGCGCGGCGACCACGGGACGCACGCCTGCTCGTACGTGCCGAGCAGCATCGCGCCACCTTCCTGACGGATGTAGATCTCCCCCGCGAAGTCGAGCGCCATCGGCATCTCGTGGCCGGTCCTGGCGACCTGGGCCGCGACCTCGGGCATGTCCTCGGTCAGGAGATACATGTGCTCCATGGCCAGGACCGGCAGCTCGATGCCCACCATCCGGCCGACCTCGCGTGCCCACAGCCCACCGGCGTTGACGACGTGCTCGGCGTGGACCGACTCGCCGTTCTCGAGGCGGACGTCCCACGTCCCGTCGGTGCGCTGCTCGAGCCCGACGACCGGGGTGTGCTGGTGGACCTCGGCGCCGGCCAGCTGGGCGCACTTGACGTAGGCGCGTGTGACGCCGGTGGGATCGACGTGGCCCTCGACCGGGTCATACAGCGCGCCGACGAAGTACTGCGGGTCGAGCAGCGGGAAGACGTCCTGCGCTTCCTTCGGGGTGATGAGGTCGAGCTCCATGCCGAGATAGCGGCCGCGTGCCTGGGCCATCCGCAGCCAGTCCATCCGGACCTCGGTGTCGGCCAGCATCAGGCCGCCGGGCAGGTGGATCGAGCAATCCTGGCCGGAGACCCGCTCGATCTCCTCGTACAGCTGGATCGTGTACTGCTGCAGCCGGGCGACATTCGGATCGCCGTTGAGCGTGTGCATCCCGCCGGCGGCATGCCACGTGGACCCCGCGGTCAGCTCGCGCCGCTCGAGCAGCATGACGTCGGTCCAGCCAGCCTTGGTCAGGTGGTACAGGACACTGGCGCCGACCACGCCGCCACCGATGACGACGACCTGGGTGTGCTGCTTCAAGGAACCTCCGTCCGCCGGTATCCGTACGCCCCGGCAATCTACAGGACCCGCAGCCGACCGTGCCGCGCTCGTCCGATCGAGCCTGGGCCGTCAATAATCCGTCGGGACGCCGCCCTCGGCGACCCGGCGGGCGACGAACGCCTCGAGTTCCTCCCGGATCGCGGGCTCCATCGGCGGCGGCTCGTACGCGGCGAGCAGCTCCTTCCAGATCCGGTTGGCCTTCGACGGCACTTCGGGCGAGCCGGCCTCTTCCCACGTTTCGAAGTTGCGCCAGTCGCTGAGCATCGGCTTGTGGAAGGCCGTCCGGTAGCGCGACTGCGTGTGCTCGGTACCGAAGAAGTGGCCGCCCGGGCCGACGTCCTGCATCGCCTCGAACGCGAGGGACGCCTCGTCGACGACGACCGGTTCAAGGAACGCCTCGACCATCCCGAGCAGCTCGGCGTCGAGGATCATCTTCTCGTAGCTCGCGTGGAGCCCGCCCTCCATCCAGCCGGCGCCGTGCATGAGCAGGTTGACCCGACCCATGATCGCGCCCCACAGCGAGAACACCGACTCGTAGGCGGCCTGCGCGTCGAGGGCGTTCGCGGCGTTGACGTTGGATGATCGATACGGCACGCCGTAGCGACGCGCCAGCTGGCCACCGACCATCGAGGTGCGCATGCCCTCCGGCGTCCCGAACGCCGGCGCCCCCGACTGCATGTCCACGTTCGAGGTGAAGCCGCCGTAGATGACCGGGGACCCCGGGCGGATGACCTGGGTCAGCACCATCGCCGCCAGCTCTTCGGCGTTCTGCTCGGCGAGCGCACCGGCGAGCGTCACCGGCGCCATCGCCCC
>DASSII010000039.1:0-8345 GCA_035692005.1 Candidatus Limnocylindrales bacterium
ACGTCCGACAGGTCTCGGTCGTGATGGCGAACCCGGGCGGCACCGGCAGCCCGAGGTCGCGGGCCATCACGCCGAGATTGGCCGCCTTGCCGCCGACCAGCGCCCTGGCGTCATCGAGCGTGGCGCCGTGCTCGGCGTCGAGCGGATAGGTGGCGGTCATCGGGCTCCCTCGACTGGATCGGGTCGGACCGCCGACTCCGCATCCCGCAGCGCGCGCCACACCCGTTCCGGGCTCAGCGGCAGGTCGCGGATGGCGACACCGGTCGCGTCCTGGACCGCCCCCGCCACGGCCGGCGCGACGCACAGCAGGGCGCCCTCGCTCATCCCCTTGGCACCGTACGGGCCCGGGCCGTCCTCGTTCTCGACGATGTCGCTGTCCATCGTGAGCGGCAGATCCATGCTCGTCGGGATGCGGTAATCGATCGCGCCGAGGTTGCGGATGCGACCGGTCTCGTCGTAGATGTAGTGCTCCATCAGCGTGTGGCCCAGGCCCATGACCGCGGCGCCCTCGTCCTGTCCGCGAACCTGCATCGGATTGAGTGCCTTGCCCACATCGGACACGGTGACGTGGCGAGCGACGGTCACGTCACCGGTATCACGATCGACCTCGACCTCGACCGCGGTACAGTTGAACTCGAAGAACGCCGCCGTGCCGCCGAGCGGGTGGTCGGGTTCGGCTTCCTTGCGCATCTCGCCCAGACCGATGATCTCGCCACCGAGCAGGCCCAGGCCGCGCACCAGGACGTCGCGGATCGGCAGCGAACGATCGCCGATGCGCACGACGCCGCGGTCGACGACGACGGTCGCCTCGTCGACCGACTCGAGTCGCGCGGCCATCGCCCGCAGCCTGGCCTGGATGTCGCGACAGGCGAGCAGGATCGAATCGCCCATCAGCACCGACGACCGGCTGGCCGAGGTCTGTTGGTCGTACGGCACGACCGCCGTGTCGCCCATGATCACGGTCACCCAGTCGAGCGGTGCGCCGAGTTCCTGGGCGGCGATCTGGGCGAAGATCGTGCGCGCGCCCTGGCCCATGTCCGACGTGCCGGCGTAGACCACGACGCTGCCGTCTGCCAGCAGGCGCACGGTCGAATACGACAGCCCGGTGGTGGGCCCGGACTTGAGCCCGACCGCGATCCCGCGGCCCCGGCCGGTGGGTGGGGGTGTCGACCAGTCGATCATCGCCGCGGCCCGCTCGATCGTCTCCGCCCACGCCCCGTCGGCCGGGGTGTCACCGGGGATGAACGTCTCGCCGGGCTGGGCGAGATTGCGCATACGGATCGCGACCGGATCGATCCCGAGCAGTCGGGCTGCTTCGTTCATGTTCGATTCGACTGCCCAGATCTGCTGCGGGTTGCCGAAGCCACGGAACGCGGTCGACGGCACCGTGTGCGATAGCACGCTGCGCGCGACGATCCGCGCGGCCGGCACGCGGTACGGCCCGGCCGAGGTATAGCTGCCCTTGGCCACCGTCCGGTCGGCGATGTCGGCGTACGCGCCGATGAGGTAGTCGGCGTCGACATCGCGGAAGACGAGTGTCCCGTCACGCCGATAGCCGTCGCGGACGCGGATCTCGGCGGCCCCCCGGCGGACCGCCTGGAACGTCTCTTCGAGGGTGAGGATGAGGCGGACCGGCCGGTGCGCCCGCAAGGCCATGAACGCCACCAACGGCTCGTACTTGGCGTGCTGCTTGCCCCCGAACGCACCGCCCGGATCGGGCGCGAAGATGCGCACCTTCGCCAGCGGCAGACCGAGCAGCCGGGCGAGGACCTTCTGGAGCCAGTTGGGGTGCTGGATCGAGCTCCACACCGCGATGCCGTCGCCATCGGGGGCGGCGATGAACCCATGCGGCTCGATGGCGAACTGGGTGACCATCGGGAAGCGATAGGCATGCTCGACCACGACGTCGGCGACCGCCGCCTCGACGTTGCCCCAGCCGTAGCGATGCTCGCGCAGGACGTTGCTCAGGGAACGCGGATCTCCCGGGCGGAGCGACGGATCCTGGACCAGCGGCGCGTCCGCTGCCAGGGCTCCCGCCACCGTGAACACGGCCGGCAGCTCCTCGTAGTCGACCCGCACCAGGCGCGCTGCCTCCTCGGCGGCATCGAGTGTGTCCGCAGCGACCGCTGCGACCGGCTCGCCGTGGTACTTGGTCTCGCCCACGGCCAGGATCGGCCGGTCGACGAACTGCGGTCCGAAGCGGGGCATCGGATCCGGCAGGTCGGCGGCGCTGATGACCAGCCGGACGCCCGGGACCGCGAGCGCAGCGGTGGGGTCGATGGCGATGATCCGGGCTCGCGCGCAGTCAACGGTCACGAGCTTCACCTGCAGCGCATCCTCGTGGCGGAGGTCCGCCACGTACGCCTGTCCGCCCGTCACCCGGGCGAGGCCGCCGACGCGCTCGGGCGAGGCCCCGACGCCCTGCTCGGTCATGGTTCCGACCCGGAGGTAGCCGAGGTGGTGGACGCCAGCTGGACGGCCTCGATGATCTGCTCGTAGCCGGCACAGCGGCAGTAGTTGCCGGCCAGGCCCTCCTCGATCTCGGATCGGGTGGGGTGCGGGTGGAGCGCCAACAGGGCGCGAGCCGCGACGAGCTGGCCAGGGATGCAGAACCCGCACTGGGCGGCACCGGTGGCCAGGAAGGCGGCCTGCAAGGGGTCGAGTCCGTCGTCGCCGGCGAGGCCCTCGACGGTCGTGACCGACGAACCATCCGCCTCGACCGCCAGCACCAGGCAGGCATCGACGCTGTCGCCATCGACGAGGACGGTGCACGCCCCGCATTCACCGACCAGGCAGCAGGCCTTCGTGCCGGTCAGGCCGAGATCGTCGCGCAGCACCTCGAGCAAGGTGTGGTGGACCGCCACCTCCTCGGAGCGCCGTCGGCCGTTGACGGTCAGCTCGATCCGCTGGGTCGTCGTCATCGCGCGGTCCGGGCAGCCCGCCGTTCGACGGCGGCGCGAACCGCCCGCAGGCCGAGGACGTGGAGCATCGCCAGGCGGTACTCCGGGCTCGCCCGCATCGAGCGGGCCGACGGGCTGGCGCCCACGAACAGCGCCTCGAGGCGCTCCATCTTCGCCCGGTTCGGAGCGGCCGGGTCGGCCAGCACGCCCGTCCGGTCCTCGACGACGACCGGCCGCGGCCCGAGACTGCCATACGCCAGCCGGGTGACGCCGTCGGGCAGGGCCGCGGCGGTCAGCGTGACCGATGCCAGATCGTGGCCGCGTCGACGGGTCCGTCGAACGTGGGCCGAGCCGCGCGGCTGCGGCGCGGGCGGCAACTCGATGGCCGTCACGAGCTCGCCCGGACGCAGGGTCGTCACGCGCGAGCGCACGAAGAACCCGTCGATGGGGACGCGGCGGGCACCGTCCGGCCCGGCCACGACGACCGTAGCGCCATCGACCAGCAGGGCCGGCGCCGTGTCCGCGGCGGGCGACGCGTTGCAGATGTTGCCGGCCAGGGTCGCCCGGTTCCGGATCTGGACGGAGCCGACCACCGCGGCGGCCTCGGCGAGCGCCTGGTGGTCAGCGCGGATGCGGGGATCCGCCGCGATCGCAGTCATCGTCGTGCGCGCCCCGATCCGCAGGCCGCCACCGTCGAGCTCGCCGATGTCGCCATCGAGCTCGGCGATCCGCTTGACGTCGACCACCAGTGCCGGCTGGATCGAACGGTCGCGCAGGCCGATGATGAGGTCGGTCCCGCCGGCGAGCAGGCGCACGTCGTCGCCCCGCCCTGCCAGCAGCCCGAGGGCGTCCGCCAGCGCGGTCGGTCGCTCGTAGGCGAACGCACGCATCAGTCCGGCCTCAGAGCAACCGATCGACCTCGTCGAGCAGCACCTGCGGGGTGGCCGCCCGGACGAAGAAGTAGGGACGGTCGCTGAACCGCTGGACGAAGTCGGCCCGCGCGGCACGGAGGGCGTCGGTGTCGACGACCGGCATGGCCAGTCCGGGTGCGAGCAGCTCGTTGAGCAGGAAGTAGTTCTGGACGGAATGGAAGGTCTGGAACTGGCGCTCGAACGGGATCATCTCGACGCACGAGGCGTCGAAGTTCCCGTCGATCGCCGGGACCACGACGATGTCGACGGCGCTCGGCTCGGTGTACAGCTCCCAGCTGGGCAGCGAACCGAAGAACTTCTCGACGCCGCGGTCCGGGGCGGCCTTGTCGGCCCGCTCGGTGCCCTCGGTCCGCTTCTTGATGAACGGCTCGCGCGAGCCGGCGACGACCACGCCCGTCTCGTCGATGATCGTCGTCTCGGTCGAGACGAGGGTCGCGCCCCGCCGGCAGGCCTCGATCTGGCCCATCGACTTGCCGTGGTTCGACTCGCCGCCTAAGAACAGGATGGTCCGGTCGCGATAGCGGACGGCCGACGCGTGGAACGGGTGCAGGCCGGCGGCCTCCATCCGTAGCGCGAGCAGCGTGACGACGACCTTCTGGATCGGCCCGGGCGGCCATGCGCCGCTGAACGTCATCCGCCGTCCGTCGTACGCGATGGCCTTGGGCCCTTCCCGCTGCCAGACGATGTCCGGGACGTCGAGCGTGACCTCCGGCGAGATCCGCACGTCGGCGAGCCGATAGTCGAGGAAGTTCATGTCCTCGAGCACGTGCTCGAGCGGCTCGCCGCCGTGGACGTCGACGCGCAGCCGCGCCGGGCCGGCGATCATCTCCTCGGACAGGCGCAGGGTGGTGGTCATGCGTCCCTTTCAGCTGTGGCCGGGTCGGCCAGGATGGGCGTCTCGTCGTCGGGCCAGCGGCGGGCCATGTTCTCACTGACCTCGCGGAAGTGCTGCTCGAGGGCAGCCGCCACGCCATCGGGATCGCGCTCCTGGAGCGCGGCCAGGATCGGGGCGTGGAGGGCGGCCGACCAGCGCGGGTCGGCTCCCGGGACGACAAGCGTGATGTAGGTCCGCGAGAACGGCTCGAGCGAGCGCCACAGCTTCTCGAGCGTCCCGTTGTCGGCGTGTTCGACGATCTCGGCATGGAAGCGGGCGTCGGCCTCGGCCACGCCTGGACCATCGTCGAGGCTCGCGGCAGCCTGCATCGCCTCGAGGTGAGCGCCCAGGCTGGCCAGGTCCGCATCGGTCAGGCGGGGCACGGCCAGCGTCGCGGCGAGCGTCTCCAGGCTCGACCGGACGGCGTACGCCTCGAGGATCTCGCGCCGCGACGGACGCCGCACCCGCGCCCCGCGGAACGGGGTGATCTCGACCAGCCCGAGGCCCTCGAGGCCGCGCAACGCTTCACGCACCGGGGCCTGGCTGGTGCCGAGCTCGCGGGCGACCTGGGTCTCGATGATGCGCGAGTCGGGCGCATAGCGCCCACTCAGGATCCCGTCGAGCAGGCGCTCCTTGACCTGGTCGGCGAGGACGCTGCGGGAAACGGCGCGGGCGACAGCCACGGTGCGCTCAGCTGCCGATCGCCGTGGTCGGCGTGGCGGCCGACGGCGCGGACTCGTCGCGCAGGATCTGGACCTCGCCGGTCCCCCCGTCGATGCGCACCCGGTCGCCGGTGGCGATCCGGGTGGTCGCGACCGATGTCCCGATGACGGCCGGGATGCCGAACTCGCGGGCGAGCACGGCCGGGTGCGAGGTGGTGCCACCGGTATCGGTCACCAGACCGGCGATCTTGGTGAACAGCACGACCCAGGCCGGGTTGGTCATCTGGCAGACGAGGATGTCGCCGTCGCGCACGTCGTCGAACTCGTCGACGGTCCGGACCACTCGGGCGACCCCCTCGACGACGCCCGGAGACGCTCCCAGCCCGCTGATCGAGCGCTGGTCCTCGGATTGCTGCTGGTAGAACCGATCGGGATAGCCCCAGTTCACGAGATACGGGAAGGCCAGCTGCGACGCGGTCGCCGTGCCGATCCAGTCGCGCGGACGGAGACGCTGGGCGGCCTCCCGCTCGGCACGCCGGGTGGCCACGAGCTCGGGCGCCGCTATGGCCGTCTCGCTGCCGATCAGCCCGCGCAGCTCGTTGTAGCGCAGGAACATCACGTCGTCGGGCTGGTCGAGGCGACCGAGCTCGACGAGTTTGCGACCGACCGCCATGAGCACCAGGCGGACGTGCGCGTTGGCGCCCTGGTCGATGTAGAAGTGATGGTCGGGGGTCAACGGCGCCATCCGCAGGTTGACCGCATTGGCCGCCTCCATCTCGGCACGAGCCGCGCCCTCCAGCCCCTCGAGGATCTCGCGCGAAGCCGCCGCGATGTCCTGGCGCATCGCCTCGATGGCGGTCGGGAAGTCGTAGTCCGTCGTGAGGTAGCCGCGGACCAGCTCGAGGACCGGCTCCATCTGCTCGACCACGGTCGGGAAGATGAACTCGTGGCTCCACACCGCGTGCCAGCCGAACTCGCGCTGGTAGGGCTCGACGCGTTCGGCGATGAAGCGGCGACCGCGTTCGCTGTCACGGAGCGCGCGGGCGATCTGGCCCGTGTCGTCGGACGCGAAGGCGGCCCGCAGATCGGCGTCGTCGCGCACCTCGTTCTTCATCCGCCACAACGCCTCGATCGAGTCCCAGTTGCGGTCCGAGGCGGAGTTCTGGAGCCGGCCGAGCAGCTGTTCGTCGACCCGACCGTGGTGCCGCTCCATGACGGCGCGGAGGTTGAGCGTCGCCGACAACTGCGCGAAGTTGAGCATCCAGTGGATCTTCCAGTGTCGATCGTGGATATCGATCGCGTCCTCGAGGAGGCAGGCGACATCGGCCAGGTCCATCTCATCGACACGGCCGAGACGTTCCTCGAGGAACGCGAAGTTGCGCTCCATCTCGGGCCGCAGCCGGTCGCGCCACCAATCGGCGAAGTCGCGCCCATAGACCGGCAGGACGGTGTCGAGATAGGCGCCCATCGTGTCCTTGAAGGAAGGGTCGCGCGGCACCCGGGCGCCGTAGCGCGAGCTGTACTCGGTGCCCTCGATCCGCAGGCCGGGGTCGGCCGGGATGGCCGTCGTATAGACGTAGCCGTTGACATCCTTGGCCAGCCAGTCCACCGCGAACGGCGTCCCGAACCGGCGGAACATGTGGTCGCAGGACAGCCACCAACCGCCGATGTCGAAGAACATGGGGCTGACCGGGTGCGGGATGTGGAGGTCGTCGTAGACCCAGAAGAAGTCCTGCTCGACGTCCGAGTCCCAGCGCACCGGGAACGCGTCGTCGCCCAGGAACTGGCCGAGGATCTCCTCAGTCGCTGGCACGGGGTTGGTCCTCCAGGGCGGGCCGGCTCGTTTCATCGATCATCGAT
The DNA here is from genome assembly GCA_035692005.1 of Candidatus Limnocylindrales bacterium. GTDB lineage: Bacteria > Chloroflexota > Limnocylindria > Limnocylindrales > CSP1-4 > SPCO01. Next base: position 7,229 of record DASSII010000039.1, read on the forward strand.
TATGATACCCGTCAGGTAAGGAGAGGTGGCGCATGACCAGTGACGCGGTGCGAGCCCGGACCGCCGACGGCCCCATCGACAGCCCCCTGTCGCGGACCGTCACCGACCGCCCCACGGACTACTGGAACGACTCCTGCTCCCCCGCCGAGCTCGAGTACGCGGTGGCGCGCGGCGCGACGGGTGCGACGTCCAATCCGAGCATCGTGCTCGAGGTCCTGCGCAAGGACCGGGCGTACTGGGAGCCGCGGATCGTCGAGATGGCGCGCACGAACCCGTCGTGGACCGAGACCGACGTCACGTGGGCCCTCGTCGAGGAGATGGCCGTCCGCGGCGCGGCCGTGCTGGAACCCGTCTTCGTGCGCGAGGGTGGTCGCAAGGGCCGGTTGTCGCTGCAGACGAACCCGGCGAACTATCCGAACACCGAGCGGATGGTCGAACAGGGCCTTCGGTTCGCGGCGCTGGCGCCGAACATGCAGGTGAAGTTCCCCGCGACCAGAGCGGGCATCCTGGCCATCGAGCAGGCGACCGCGGCCGGGGTCAGCATCAACGCAACGGTCTGCTTCACGGTCCCCCAGGCGATCGCCGTCGGCGACGCGGTCGAGCGCGGACTCGACGCGTTCGTCGCCGCCGGGGGCGACGCCACCACCGTCAGCCCGGTGTGCACGATCATGGTCGGCCGACTCGATGACTGGTTGCGGGTCGTCGTCGAGCGCGACGGGATCGCGGTCCACCCGGACGCACTCGATTGGGCCGGCATCGCCGCCTTCAAGCGGGCCTATGGGATCTTCCGCCAACGCGGCTACCGGGCCCGCCTGCTCGTCGCCGCCTACCGCCATCGTCTGCACTGGACGGAGTTCGTCGGCGGGGATGTCGTGCTGACCATGCCCCACGCCTGGCAGACCCGGTTCAACGGAAGCGGCATCGACCCGACCGACCGGATCGCCGAAGCGGTCGATCCGGCCATCATCAGCGAGCTGGAGACCCGACTGGCGGACTTCCGGCGTGCCTACGAGCCGGACGGCCTGTCGATCGACGAGTTCGACGGATTCGGCGCCACGGTCCGCACACTGCGCGGGTTCATCGGTGCCTACCACGACCTCGTCGGGGCCGTGCGCGA
>DASSII010000040.1:0-2013 GCA_035692005.1 Candidatus Limnocylindrales bacterium
CGCACCCTGAACGACGCGGACCTTCCCAAAGGCCGCCAACTGGGCGGCATGACCCAGACTCCCAAGGAACCTACGCCACGATGACCGACGACCAGCGCCCCGACGACGCCGACGCGACCCGACGCCATGACCTGCCGGCAGACCAGCCGGCAGGGCCGACGCCCCCGACCAGCAGCGAACCGACTGCCGCGGTCGACAGCTACTCACCGCCGCCCGAGCCGCGCACCGATTGGACACGACACGAGGGCGTCGCCGACGCGGCGCCGACCCCGGAACGCTGGTACGAGCCGGCCCCCGCTCCCGGCACCGTTGCCGTGGCGCCGGTCCCGGTGAGCCCCGTCGAGACCAGGCGATCCGCGCGCGGCGGCATCGGCACGATCGTCGCCGCGGCGCTCCTGTCTGCGGTCCTCGCGTCGGGCGGGACGGTGCTGGCGCTCCGGGCGACCGGCAGCCTGGACCGGCCCCCGGTCGTCCAGAGCGGCCCGACCGGAACGACGGTCGGTGCCAACAACCAGCCGATCACCGTCGACGAGAACTCCGCGACGATCGACGTGGCCGCGGCGGTCAGCCCGGCCGTCGTCCGGATCGCGACGAGCGCCAGCGTCGACACGTCCAACGGCATCATCCCGGAGACCGGCGTCGGATCGGGCGTCATCTACGACAGCTCCGGCTGGATCCTCACGAATCGCCACGTCGTCGAGGGGAGCCAGACGATGAAGGTGGAGCTGAACGACGGCCGCGTCCTCGACGGCAAGGTCTACGGCATCGATACCCTGACCGACCTCGCGATCGTCAAGGTCGAGGCCACGGGCCTGCCGACGGCTTCGATCGGCGACTCGAGCGCGCTCAAGGTCGGCCAGCTCGTCATCGCCATCGGCAGCCCCCTCGGGACGTACTCGAACTCGGTCACGAGCGGGATCGTGTCCGCCAAGGGCCGCTCGATCACCGCCAACGGCAGTGCGAACGGCAGCCAGAACCTCAACAACCTCATCCAAACCGATGCCGCCATCAATCCCGGCAACTCCGGCGGTCCGCTGCTCGACGCAGGCGGCCACGTCGTCGGCATCAACACGGCGATCGCCGCCGACAGCAACGGCATCGGCTTCGCCATCCCGATCAACATCGCCCGGCCGATCATGCAGCAAGCGGTCGCGGGCAAGCCGCTGGCCCGCCCGTACATGGGCGTCATCTATCGGGCGCTGGATGTGCAGTACTCCAAGACCAACAACCTGCCGGTGTCGGCCGGCGCGCTGGTCCTCCCCGGCGGCACGCCCGATGCGCCGACCCCGGCCGTCATCCCCGGCGGTCCTGCTGCGGCAGCGGGCATCAAGGAAGGCGACATCATCGTCAAGGTCAACACCCAGGCCATCGACAACGACCACCCGCTCGATGCGACGCTGAGCGAATTCGCCCCTGGCGACACCATCTCGGTCGAGATCCTGCGCGGTGGCCAGACGCAGACGCTGTCGGTCACGCTGGGGACCCGGCCCGCGAACCTCTAGCGCTCGGGACGGCGCCGCCAGATCTCGACCGAGGCGTAGTCGAGCGGTCCACCCAGCTGGACGCCCGGCTTGCGGACGCGGACACCGACTTCGGTGACCTCGAACTCGGCCAGGATCTCGTGACTGATGGCTTCGGCGATCGCCTCGAGCAATCGGTAGGTCGTGGACTCCACGATCTGGCGGGTGATGGCGTACACGCGACCGTAGTCGACGGTCTTCTCCAGGTCGTCGTCGACGCCGGCGGGCTGCAGGTTGAGCACGAGCTCGACATCGACCTCGAAGGGCTGCGGATTCACGAGCTCGTGGTCGTAGTACCCGTGCCGGCCGTTGAACTGCATGTTCCGCAGGACGATCCGGTCGCTCACGGCGTCCCGCCTTTGGCTGCGTCCGCCAGCCAGTGTCCGCGGACGATGGCGTCGCTGACGCGGGCCGCGCGGACGTTCGGGCGGACGTCGTGGACGCGCACGATGTCGACACCGGCAGCGATGCCGAGCGCGGTCGTGGCCAGCGT
>DASSII010000041.1:0-16266 GCA_035692005.1 Candidatus Limnocylindrales bacterium
GGCCCGATGGACAACATCCCGGCCTACATCCGGCGCAAGCACGGACAGGAGCCGGTCACCTATCTGCACCCGCTCCTGGAGCCGTATCTCGACAAGACGTACGGCATCTTCGTCTACCAGGAGGACATCATGGCCGCGGCCATCGCGCTCGGCGGCTTCACCGGGCCCGAGGCGGACACGCTCGGCTATGCCATCCGCAAGAAGAAGTCGAGCGTGTTGCGGGCCCAGAAGGAGCGCTTCGTCAGCCAGGCTGCGGAGCGCGGGGTCGAGCCCCGGGTCATCGACGCCGTGTTCAAGGCGTTCGAGCCGTTCGAGCGCTATGGCTTCAACAAGGCCCACGCGACCTGCTACGGCCTGATCGCCTACCAGACGGCCTATCTCAAGGCGAATCACACGGTCGACTACATGGCCGCGGTCCTGACCGCCTTCCGGGCCAACGAGGAGAAGGTCGCGGCCGCGGTCGCCGAGTGCCGCCGGATGCAGATCGAGGTGCGGCCACCGGACGTGCACACCAGTCATCTGGAATTCACCGTCGAGGGCGACGCGATCCGGTTCGGGCTGCTGGCCGTCAAGAACGTCGGTCAGGGCGCCATCGAATCGATCATCGCCGCTCGCGACGGAGGCGGTCCCTTCCGCTCGCTGACCGACTTCTGTACTCGGATCGACCTGCGTCTGGCCAACCGCAAGGTCCTCGAGGCGCTGGTCAAGGTCGGTGCCCTCAACGCCTTCGGGCACCCGGCCCAGCTGCTGCTCGGCCTCGACGACGCGATCGCGGCCGCGCAGGCGACCCAGCGCGACCGGATCACCGGCCAGACCTCGTTGTTCGACCTCGGGGCAGCCGAGTCCGACGTCTTCGAGCGCCCACTCCCGGTCGCCAGCGAGGTCCCCGTTCGCGAGCGGCTGCGCTGGGAGAAGGAGCTGCTCGGGCTGTATCTCTCGGAGCACCCGATGGGCGAGGTGGCCGAACCGATCGCGGCCTACGTCAATACCTATGCGGCCGACCTCAAGGACGAGGCGCTCGATGGCCAGCGGGTGGTCGTCGGGGGCATCGTCACGGGCCTTCGCTCGGTCATCACCAAGAAGCAGGAGCCGATGGCCATCGCCACGCTCGAGGACCTGCAGGGTTCGATCGAGGTCGTGGTCTTCCCGCGCCTGTACGAGACCACGCGGGGCGTCCTGCGCGACGGGTCCATCCTGCTCGTCGCCGGTCGGGTCGACCACAAGGGCGAGGAGGTGTCGCTCCTCGCCGACCTCATCGCCGACTGGGACGACGCCTCGGGGCGAGGGCCCGACGCCTTCAAGCGGGACGTGGCGGCCGGCGACCGGTCCGCCGGTCGTGGCAACGGTCGCCGACCGGTGGCGGTCGGACCCGGTCCGGGACCGTCGCAGCCGGCCGCAGCCCCGGTCGCGCTGGCCGTCAGCCCGCGCCGCCTCGAGGCGGATCCCGAGCCGGACCTGGCTCCCGGGCAGCCCGCCCCGCGATTCGAGCCGCCCGATCCCATCCCGACCTACGTCGAGCCGGCCGGTGTGGCCGGTGTGGCGAGCACGGACGAACTGGCCGACCCGGGCGACGAACCGGCCGTGCCCGACGAGGCGCGCGCCCGGATCGTCGCCGCGGCGACCGTGGACGATCCGGTGGCGGCCGGGCCGGACACGGTGCTGCACGTGCGCTTCGAGGGGCGTGCGCGGGCGGACCGTCTCGTCGACGCGATGGAGACCGTCAAGCTGCTGTTGCGCGACCGGCCAGGCGGGACGAAGGTGGTCATCCACGTGCCGGCCCCCGGCGGCGGCGCCGCGCTGCCGATGGAGCTGCGCTGGGGGGTGGCCTACGACGCGGAGCTGCTGGCCGAGGTCCGTCGCCGCTGCGCGGATCTCGTGGAGCTGCGCCTCACGAACGCCTGACCCCCGCGAGGGCTCAGCCGCCGCCGGCCAGGCGGCGCACCTCCTGGACCGCGGAGATCCGCTCGTGGAACTCCGCGCGGATCGAGCTGACGACGTCAGGATCCAGCTGCAGCTCGCGGGCGATCTCGTTGACTGCGGCCGATTCCTCGGCGGAGATGGAGCCACTCGCGGCACTCACCGCGAAACAGGCACGCAGCACGTCGATGCGCTGCTGTTCATCGGCGAGGGCGGCGAACTCGCGGGTGACGACGAAGTCCTCGGTGCCGCCGACGGTCCGCGCCTGGAGCTTGGCCATCTCGGTGACGAGCACCGCGGTCGGCTCATCCATCGCATCGTGTGCCTGCAGCTCCTGCTCGATGACCGCGGTCTCCGCGTCGCTGATCTCGAGGTCGGCATTGGCCGCCCGGGCGAGCGTGTACGCGGCCGACGCGACCAACCGGGCCTGCTCGGCCGGCATCCGTTCGAGCCGGGCCACGATCTGGCGGACGGTCGCCGTCTCACCGGCGGTTCGGCTGGCGGCCGTCAGGGCGGCCTCGGTCCGCTCGGCTGCCTGCTCGTGCTCGGGGCCGGCCCCGAAGATCCGTCGGAACATGTCTCTCCCTGCGCTGCCAGCGGGCCCTTCACCACCGCCCGAACGCCGGGTGGTCGGCGGTCACGGCGACGAACGTCCCGCGACAGGTCGCGGTCACGATACCGCCGGACGACAGTTCCGCCTCGACGACGACTCGATCGCCGACCAGCTCGACGACCCTGGCCGTGAGCTCGACGGGTCGAGCCGTCGGCGTCGGGCGGCGCAGCCGCACGGCGTACTCGGCGGTCACGCAATCGGGCGGCCGATCGAGGCCGCGGACTCGCATCAGATGGATCGCCGCCGTCCAGTTCGCGTGGCAGTCGAGCAGGGTGCCGATGACCCCGCCGTTGAGCACGCCGTCGAACGCCGCGTGGTGGGGCCCGGGCTGCCATTCGGCGAGGAGCACGCCCGGCTGGTCGTGGGACGCGCGGCTCTCCAGGCGCAAGCCCTGCTCGTTCGCCGGGCCGCAGCCGTAGCAGCGCGATCCGGGCCCGTATCGGTGCTGCAGGCTCGGGCCACGGTCCATCGCCGGAGCATAGACCCGTGGGCCACTAGGCTGTGGCGCCATGGCCATCCTGTTCCGCGACATCCGCCTCATCGATGGGCTGTCGCCCATCGCCCGGGAGCACGTCGACGTGCGCATCGACGCGGGCATGGTCGGCGCCATCGCAGCGCACCGCCAGGACGGTGAGCCGCCGACGGACGACCACCTCGACGTCGTCGACGGCGCGGGCCGCACGCTGCTCCCCGGGCTGATCGATGCGCACGCCCATTACACCTTCGATCCGGCGGAGGGCTCGCTGCAGCGCATCGCCGGCCGATCCGACGACGCCATCGCCCGGGCCGCGGCCGACCATGCGGCGCGCGCCCTGGGCGCGGGGATCACCACGGCTCGCGGTGCGGGCTCGATCCGGAACCTGGAGGTGGCCCTCCGCGACGACATCGCCGCCGGCCGCATCGTCGGACCGCGACTCGTCGTCGCGGGGACGGCGGTCGGCACGATCGGCGGCCACGGATCCGCGTTCGGCCTGGAGGCCGACGGGCCGCTGGCGCTGGCGGCGGCCACGCGGGCCGTCATCGACGGCGGCGCGGACGTGGTGAAGGCCGTGGCCTCGGAAGCGGCGATGCTGACCACCACGGGCCTGGCGCCCGGCCACCTCGTCCACGGTGCGGCCGAGCTGACCGAGGCCGAGCTGCGCGCCATCGTCGACGTCGCGACGGAGCGCGGCATCCGGGTCATGGCCCACGCCCAGGACGGCACGTCGGTCATCCGCTCCGCCCGTGCCGGCGTGGCCAGCGTCGAACACGCCTGGCTGGCAGACGAGGCCGCCATCGAGGGCCTCGCGGCCTCCGGGGCATTCCTCGTGCCGACGCTGATCGTGACCGACGTCAACCGCACCCTGCCTGGCCTGACCCAACCCCAGCGCGAGCGCCAGGACCGCATCGAACGCCGCCATCGCGCCTCGACGGAGACCGCGATCCGCCTCGGCGTGCCGGTCGCGGCCGGAACCGACACGGGCGAGGTCGGCGTGACGGCCGACCTGCTGTGGCGCGAGATCGCCCTGCTGCACGACCATGGCGCCAGCCCGATGGAGGCCATCCAGGCGGCGACCAGCGGCGCCGCCCGCCTCCTGGGCGTAGCGCACGAGGTCGGCACGGTCGAGGTCGGTCGGCGAGCTGATCTCGTCATGGTCGATGGCGATCCGCTCGCGGATCTCCGCCGCCTGGCCCGGCCACGCCTCGTCGTGCAGGGTGGTCGGGTCGTGGCCGGCGCCGATGGTCAGGGCGCGACGCCGATGAACCGATAGCCGAGCCCGCGCTCGGTCTTGATGTAGCGCGGCTGGTCGGGGTCGTCGCCGAGCTTGTCGCGCAACCGGCGAACGTACACCCGCAGGTAGTCGACCTCGTCGACGTACTCGCGTCCCCAGACCTTGGCCAGCAGCGTCGCGTGCGACAGGACGTGGCCAGAGTTGCGCACGAGGTGGTAGAGCAGCTTGTACTCGGTCGGGGTGAGTTCGAGGCGCTCGCCATGGAGTCGCGCCGTCTGCGCGGCAAAGTCGACCTCGAGGTCGTGCGCCCGGAATGACGGTGCCCGCGACACGGGCGGCGGCATCGCCATGCGTCGCAGCACCGCGCGCAGTCGGGCCATGAGCTCGAGGTGATTGAACGGTTTGGTGACGTAGTCGTCGGCGCCGAGCTCGAGCCCCTTGACCTTGTCCATCGCGTCGTCGCGCGCGGTCAGCATGAGCACCGGGACATCGGAGAACGCCCGGATCCGGCGCAGGACCTCGAACCCGTCGATGTCCGGCAGGCCGATGTCGAGCAGGACCACGTCCGGATGCTCCTGCTCGACGACGTCGAGCGCCGCTTCGCCGGTCGACGCGCCAAGGACGTCGATCTCGCGCCACTGCAGGGTGAACCCGAGACGCAGCGATTCGATCACGTCGGGCTCGTCGTCGACGACCAGGATCCTCATCGGTCGTTGCCGTCCTTGGTCATGGCCGCCTCGTCGCCCTCGGTCGGGACGGACAGGCTGAACGTGCTCCCGCGGCCGATCGCGCTGTCGACGTCGATCCGTCCGCCGTGCGCATTGGCGATGGCCAACGCCGTGGGCAGGCCCAGCCCGACGCCGTCACGCGGACCACCCCGATCGGACCGACCGACGAAGAACCGTTCGAACAGCATCCGCTGGTCGTCGGCCGGGATGCCCGGTCCCTCGTCGCGGACCGACCATGCCACACGGCCGGCCGCCTGCTCGACCGCCACCTCGACGACGCCGCCGTCGGGAGAGAATCGGACGGCGTTCGAGAGGAGGTTGACGAGCGCCTGTTCGAGCCGGCGGCGATCGCCGTAGACGTACACCCGGTCCTCGGGTGGACGCAGGTCGAGGGCGATCGCGCGCTGCTCGGCGACCGGTCGGAGCGAGCCGATCGCCTCCCGGGCGAGGTCGGTCGCCTCGAACCGGCGGGCCTGCAGCGCGATGCTGCCCGCCCGGAACCGGGAGATGTCGAGGATGTCGCCGACGACCCGCTGCATCCGCTCGGCGTTGCGCTCGATCGTCTCGACCAGCGTTCGATGCTGCTCCGGCGTGGGATGCGCGTCCTCGCTGAGGAGCAGCGCCGCGCACGTCCGGACCGCGGTCAACGGGGTCCGCAATTCGTGGGCGATCGTCGCCGACAGCTCCGTTCGGAGTGCCTCCAGGTCGCGCAGCCGATCCGCCTCGTCCTCGGTCATCGCGCCCTCGGTCAGGAACCGCGCCCCGAGGCTGGTCAGCACGAACCGCTCGCCGTCCGGTCCCACCGATGCGACCCGGACGAAGCCCAGCGACGACGCCTCGGCGAGGAGTTCGGCGACCAGGTTCGGCCTCGGACCGAGGCCGGATGCGACCAGCCGATCGGCCAGGTCGGTCGCGGAGCCCCCGTCGCCGAGCAGACCGAGGACGGCACGCAGGATGGGGGTCGGGCGCCCGCTGCCAGAGGCCATGGCCGCAGCATACGGCCCGGCAGGGGCCTGGAGCTCAGCCGACGGCTTCGACCGTCACGATGCGATCGCCGGCGGGAGCGCGCACCACGACCCGGTCGCCAGGCCGTGATCCGGACAGCGCCATGCCGAGCGGTGACTCGACCGAGATCCAGCCGTGACGGGGGTCGCCGTCACCGGGGATGACCAGCGCTGCGGTCGCCGTCGATCCGTCGGGCTCGCGCCACGTCACCCGCCGTCCGATCGCCGCTGCATCGGCATCATCGACGATCGTGCCGGTCTCGAGGACGAGGCGGATGGTGTCGAGCCGACGTCCCAGTTCGCGATCGGGTCGGCGGGTCGGTCCGAGCGTGCCGCGCGCGGCCTCAGCGCGTAGCGCCGACCAGGCGGCGCGAGTCATCGATAGCGGGGGGATCGACGCGGTTCGCTGCATCGGTGACCTCCGGGTCGAACGAGTCATAGGAGCAGGTGCACGGGCCGCCGGCAGCGCACCCGGCACAGCAGAACGGCAATCCGAGATGGATGGTCGGTTCGGCTGGTGTCGGCGCCTCGCAGGTGGCGCAGGTGAACGGTGGGGTATCGCTGAGGGGTCGCATGCCTGGCACGCTAGCCGGCCCCGGGAACGTTCCGCGGGAAGGTGCGTGAACGCGACATGAACAACGTCGACCGGCCCTCGATGTTCATGCGCCGTTCATGTCCGTCTCCGGCCATGTTCGGGCGCGCGGTCGATGGTGGAGGCACGCACTCGCCGCACCGCATGGAGCCTGCCGATCATGGTCCACCTGCCCACCCGCACCGCCCAGGGCGCCGCCGCCCTCGATGCGGCTCACGCCCAGTTCGACGCCGCCGCCGATCACCTCGGCCTCGATCCGGCGATCCGGGCCATCCTGGCCACGCCCTGGCGCGAACTGACCGTTCGATTCCCGGTCGCCCTCGACGACGGCACCACCCGGGTGTTCACGGGCTATCGGGTCCAGCACAACGTGGCTCGCGGCCCGGCCAAGGGTGGCCTGCGCTACCACCCGGCGACCGATATCGATGATGTCCGCGCGCTGGCGATGTGGATGACCTGGAAGTGCGCGTTGGTCGACGTGCCATTCGGCGGGGCCAAGGGCGGCGTCACCGTCGACCCGCGGGCGATGAGCCCCAAGGAGCTGGAGGCGATCACGCGCCGCTTCGCGTCCGAGCTCGCGCCGGTCATCGGCGCCGACGTCGACATCCCGGCGCCCGACGTCGGGACGAACGCCCAGACCATGGCCTGGATCCTCGACACGCTGGCCGTGCCGCGCGGTGTCGCCGACCCGGCGGTCGTGACCGGCAAGCCGGTGGCGCTCGGCGGCTCGCTCGGGCGGTCCGATGCGACCGGCCAGGGCGTCGTTCACACCCTGGCCGATGCCGCTCGACGCAACGGCCTGTCACTCGACGGCGCCCGTGTCGCGATCCAGGGCTTCGGCAACGTCGGTGAGGCGACGGCCCGCCTGCTCGTTGCCGCCGGGGCGCGCATCGTGGCGGTCACGGATGTCGGCGGTGGCGTCCGCGACGACGCCGGCCTCGACGTCGTCCGACTGCGCCGCTACCTCGAGGAGACCGGATCGATCGCCAATGCGCCCGGCACCCGACCGATCGACAACGAGACCCTGTTCGGGCTGGACGTCGACGTCCTCGTGCTGGCTGCGCTCGAAGGGCAGATCACGGCCGACAACGCCGGACGCGTGCGAGCCCGCATCCTGGCCGAGGCTGCCAACGGCCCGACCCGGCCCGAGGCCGACCCGATCCTCGCCGCCAACGGGGTCGTCGTCGTTCCGGACATCCTGTGCAACGCGGGCGGCGTGGTCGTCAGCTACTACGAGTGGGTGCAGAACCGGGAGGGCCGGGCGTGGACGGCGGACGTCGTCGCCGAACGGCTCGAGCGGACGATGCTGGCCGCCGCGGACGCCGTCTGGACCCGCGCCGCGCGTGACGAGATCACGCCCCGCCTCGCCGCCCAGGTGATCGCCGTGGAGCGCGTCGCCGAGGCGACGGCGTTGCGCGGTGGCTGGACGGTCAGCGGGGGCTGACGCACTGAGGCTTGCGACCGGGGTCGGGGTCGGCCCACAGGGCCCCCGGCCCCCTCCGGGACGCCTTTTGACCCGGCCCGGCCCGTCACGTCAGCCCCAGACACACGATCCGCACAGCCGAGCCCGGCCCGGCGCAGGATCGACAGAAGATGGCGTATGGGGTGACGGTCACGAGGGGTCTGTCGCGTTTCCGTGTCTGGGGCTGACATCGAGTGCCTGACGACCCCTTGAGGACACGGGTGGGCCGTTCGCGCTGGCCGACCGCGTGGGCCCGGCGATCGGACGGCCGCGCGGCCCCGACCCCCCGACCGGCGCGCCACCACACCATCGACCCGGAGACCGTTCAGCGCTTGAGGAAGTCCGGGATGTCGGGCTCCGGTCCGCGCCAGCGAGCCAGTTCCTCGGTCGCGAACCGGCCGTAGTAGTTGACGAAGTGGCCGCCGTGGCGCTGGAGCGCGTCCAGCACGGCGGCCTTCTTCGTGTCGCCGCGGACACGGACCATGAGCACGACCCCGCCGCGCCGGACCGCGGCCTCGTACCAGGCCATGTCCGGCAGCTGGTCCATCAGCGTGAAGGACACGAGCCGCCGGGTCCGGGCGACCGGACCGTGAGCGGCGCCCGTGCCACTCAACCGGGCGGCACCCTCGTCGCCGCGAAGGACGGTGATGTCGCGGTCCGCGATCCGGGCTCTGGCCACGTCGGCGGCGGCCGCAGCCCCGTCCGTCGGGTCGTCGAACACCGCGAGCATGCGGTCGGTCGGGTAGCCGATGAACGGCGACGTGGAGGGCGGCATCGGGTGTCCCATGAGCGTGTGGTGCCGAAGGAGGGACTCGAACCCTCACGAGCTTGCACTCAACGGTGTTTGAGACCGTCGCGTCTGCCATTCCGCCACTTCGGCGCGGGATGAGGGCGCCATCCTAGCGCCTCCCCGGACGTCACTCCCCGGCCAGGCCCGCCCTCCCGGAACCGGCCAGACGACCGTCGCGTCTGCCGACCGATGCTAGACTCGCCCCGCCTCACGTCAGCCAGCATCGCCGTCCGGAGGGATCCACCGATCGTCGAGGACCTTCGCTCGACGACGGTCCCCGACGACCCCGTCCAGCGCCGCGACCTCATCCTCATCGAGCGCGCCCGCACGGGCGACCTCGATGCGTTCAACGACCTCGTCCGCCTGTATCAGGACTCGTTGTTCGCGCTCGTCGTGCGCATGGTGCCCGACCGCGACCAGGCCTCCGACGCCGTCCAGGAGGCGTTCTTCTCGGCCTTCCGCAACCTGGCATCGTTCCGTGGGGGGAGCGTGAAGTCGTGGCTGAACCGGATCTGTGTCAACGCGGCGATGGACACCCAGCGGCTGCGCAAGCGCCGTCCCTCGCAACCGTACCCGGAGTTCGAGGACGAGAGCTGGCAGCCCAAGGCCGGCGATGACGTCGACCCGGAGCGCATCGCCGTGGACGCCGAGCGCAGTCGGGCGATCGCGGCCGCGATGACGCGCATCACCGGGGACCAGCGGACCGCGATCGTGCTGTACGACGTCGAGGGCTACGACTATTCGGAGATCGCCGAGATGACCGGCGTGTCGCTCGGTACCGTGAAGTCGCGCATCCACCGCGGGCGCCTGTCCCTGCGCGACATCCTGGCGGAGCGGATGGAGCTGTTCCGTGGTTGACGCCACCGCCATCCCCGCCGACGGGAACCGTGCATCAGATGAGGTCGTCTGACCACCGACATGACCGACCGATCCAGCGCGACGACCCCGCCCACCCACGACACGCATGACCTCGAGCGCATCGTCGCGCTCGCAGCCCGCGATGCCGATCTCGATCCCACCGTCGCCGACGCTGCGCGCGCGCAGGTGACCGCGTGCCGTGCGTGCCGGGATCTCCTGGCTGACGTCGTCGCCCTGTCGGCCGCCGTGCCGGATGCCGCCATCCCGGCGCGACCACGCGACTACACGTTGACCGAGGCGGATGCGCTCCGGCTGCGTCCTGGCGGTTGGCGGCGGCTGCTCGGGTTCGTCGGATCCGCCCGAGATGGCTTCACGCGGCCGCTGGCCATCGGGTTGACCACCATCGGACTGGCGGGCCTGCTCGTGGCGACGCTGCCCGGTGCGCTCGGCGGTCTTGCCATCGGCTCGGGCGGGGCAGCGGCCCTGTCGACGGTCGGGAGTGCGATCTCGCCAGCGGCACCCTCGCATGAGGCTGGGTCGATCGCGGCCAGCGCTGCACCGGCCCTCCCCGCGCCCGCCAGCGCCGCGGCGCCCGCCGCCAGCGGCGAACCGCCGAGGGACGCCGCCGGCGAAGGCGGGACCTTTTCGGGCGCAGGTGACGGCACGACCAGCCAGCGGGCCGATCAGCCCAGCGACCTCGCCGCCGAAGCCGCGATCGGGGAGGATGCGACGGGCATGTCGGTCCTGGCCGTGCTGGCCGGCGCGATCCTGATCGTCGGTCTGGGCCTGTTCGGCCTGCGCTGGACGGCCCGTCGTCTCGGAGACGGCTGACCGAAACCCAGGACGTCGCCGCGGCCACCGCGTCAGGGGACGCCGTCGGCGCCTCGGCGGGCAGCCCTCCCGTACACTGCGTCGGTGCCCAGCGAACGCCTGATGCTGCTTGACGGCTACGGGCTCGTCTACCGCGGATACTTCGCCTTGCCGCCCCTGACCACCTCGAAGGGCGAGCTGGTCAACGGCGTGTTCGGCTTCGCGAGCATCGTCCTGCGCGGCATCGCCGACCTCCAACCCGACTACCTCGCGGTGTCGTTCGATCTACCCGGGCCGACGTTCCGCCACGAGCAGTACGCCGACTACAAGGCGACCCGGGTGAAGATGCCCGACGACCTCCGCGATCAGTTCCCGAAGGTCCGCGAGGTCGTCAAGGCGCTGCGTATCCCGGTCTACGAGATGCCCGGCTACGAGGCCGACGACGTGATCGGCACGATCACCCAGCAGCTCGATCCGCGCGACGACCTGGAGACGACGATCGTCACGGTCGACCTCGACATGCTCCAGCTGGTGACGCCGCGCGTCCGTCTGATGACGACCCGGTCGGGGGTCGAGAACACGGTCATGTACGACGTGGCCCGGATCGATGAGCGGTTCGGCCTCCGCCCGGACCAGATGATCGACTACAAGGCCCTCAAGGGTGATCCGACCGACAACATCCCGGGTGTGCCCGGCGTCGGCGAGAAGACGGCGGCCAAGCTCATCCGCGAGTTCGGCGACCTCGACACGCTGTTCGCACGGATCGACGAGGTCACGCCCGAGAAGCTGCGCGACAAGCTGCGGGAGCATCGCGACCAGATCGCCCAGGGCAAGGACCTCTCGACCATCGTCCGCGACCTGCCGATCGCGTTCGACCTGGACGCCGCACGGCTCGGGGACTACGACCGCGACACCGTCGTCCGGCTATTCCGCGAGTACGAGTTCCGCACCCTTATCGAGCGTCTTCCGCCGATGGCCGGGGAGAGCCCCGAGCAGCGGACCGAGCGACTGCGCTCGGTCGCCGAGAGCGGCTACGTGCCGGCAGCACGCGTCGCGGGTCGCCCCGAAGGCTGGGGCGCGGGCCGGTCGGTCGCCCGCCCGTCGAGCAGCGAGCTGCAGTTGCGCCTCGACTTCGACGCCCTGACGGGACCCGCCGGTGGCCCGGCCAGTGGCCGGGATGGGTCCGCTGCGACCATGACTCCAGCCGAACCGATCGGGGACCTGCCGACGGCCCTGGCGGCGAGCATCGTCGACCCGGGCCGGATCGAAGTCCGCGGCGCGGACCAGATCGCCGATCTCGAGCCGTGGCTCACCGCACAACCGTCGGTCGGTGTCGCACTCCTTGCCGATGATCCGCGACCACGCCGCGGCACGCCGATCGCGCTGGCCGTCGCCGGACCGGACGGGCGGGTCATCGCGGCGGAGGGCCCCGAG
Source organism: Candidatus Limnocylindrales bacterium (assembly GCA_035692005.1). GTDB lineage: Bacteria > Chloroflexota > Limnocylindria > Limnocylindrales > CSP1-4 > SPCO01. The sequence continues at coordinate 11,921 of DASSII010000041.1, forward strand.
GCGTCCGATGCCCTGCGCCGTCTCCTCACGAGTACGCAGACGCCGCTCGTGGGTCACGAGCTGAAGCCGGTCCTTGTCGCAGGGTTCGCCGAGCACCCCGGCTCCGCACCGCTGCCGGTCGCGTTCGACACGCAGATCGCGGCGTACGTGCTCAACGCGGCGCTTCGGAGCCAGACCATCGCCGATGTCGTGGCCGAGAACCTCGACCAGATCCTGCCACCGGCCAACGAGCTGCCCGGGACCGCGCGTGCCGGGATCGAGGCAATGTCGGCCATCGCCGTGCGCGAACCGCTGCAGCGCCGGCTGGACGAGGTCGACCGGCTCGCCCAGCTGTATCGGGAGGTCGAGCTGCCGCTCATCCCGGTGCTCGCCCGGATGGAGGCGGTCGGCGTGGCGCTCGATCTGGAGGCGCTGGCCGTGCTGGACCGTGAGTTCGGCGCGGAGATCGATCGGCTCGAGCAGGAGATCTACGTCGACGTCGGCCACGAGTTCAACCTCGGCAGCCCCAAGCAGCTCGAGCAGATCCTGTTCTTCGAGCTGAACCTGCCCAAGGGCAAGCGCACGAAGACCGGCTACTCGACCGACGCATCGGTGCTCGAGGAGCTCCGGCCGGCGCACCCGATGATCGACAAGCTGCTCGAGTGGCGGGTCTACACCAAGCTTCGCTCGACGTATGTCGAGGCGCTGCCGGCGCTGATGGCCGACGACGGCCGCCTCCACACGACGTTCCACCAGGCCGTCGCCGCCACGGGCCGCCTGTCGTCGTCCGATCCGAACCTCCAGAACATCCCGATCCGGACCGAACTCGGCCGCAAGATCCGGCGCGCGTTCGTGGCCGGCGAACCGGATCTGGTCCTGCTCGCCGCCGATTACTCGCAGATCGAGCTGCGCATCCTCGCCCACGTCTCGGGCGACGAGCATCTCAAGGACGCCTTCGCCCGCCAGGCCGACATCCACCGCGAGACCGCGGCGCGCGTCCTCCACAAGGACCCCGACGAGATCACCAAGGACGAGCGCTCGATGGCCAAGATGGTCAACTTCGGCCTGGCCTACGGGATGAGCGACTTCGGGCTCGCGTCGCGCGCGAACATCCCGCGCCAGGAGGCCCAGGAGTTCATCAACAGCTACTTCGCGGCCTATTCGGGGATCAGCTACTACATGATGGCGATCAAGGAGCAGGCCAAGGCGCAGGGCTTCGTCGAGACCCTGCTTGGGCGCAAGCGGCAGATCCCGGAGCTGCGCGCGTCCAACCCGGCCCTGCGCGGCGCCGGCGAGCGGATGGCCATCAACATGCCGATCCAGGGCACGGCCGCCGACATCCAGAAGATCGCCATGATCCGGGTCGCCGAGCGGCTGGCGTCGACCGGGTCCCGGGCACGGCTGCTCCTGTCGGTCCACGACGAATTGCTGTTCGAGGTCCCGCGCGACTCGGTCGAGCCACTGGCGGCGATCGTCCGCGAGACGATGGAGGGGGCGCTGCCGCTGACGGTCCCGCTGACGGTCGACATCAAGGTCGGCGACGATTGGGAATCGATGACCCCGCTCACGCGCGCCGATGCGATCGCCGCGGAGGCCGATGAACTGCCGCTCGAGGCGCCGGTCGCGCCCCTCGCCGGGTAGCCCTCACGATGCCCGAGCTTCCCGAGGTCGAGACGGTCGTGCGCGACCTGCGGCCGCGCCTGGTCGGCGCGACGATCGTCGGGGCGCGCAGCACGTGGGCCCGCACGCTGCGGAACCAGGACCCGATCGCGTTCGCCGACGGCGTCGCCGGGCGAACCGTCCTCGCCGTCGGGCGCCGGGCGAAGCTCATCGTCATCGACTTGTCCGGCGATGCCGCGCTGACGATCCACCTCAAGATGACCGGCCAGCTCTTCGTCGTCCCGGCGGACACACCCCTGGACCCGTACGTGCGGCTCGTCCTGGAGCTGGCCGATGGACGCGAACTGCGCTTCCGCGACATCCGCAAGTTCGGCAAGGTCGGCCTGTACGGACGGGACCCGCTGACCGGTGAGCTGGTCGCCGAGGTCGGCGGGGCGGCGGTGTTCGCGGGCATCGGGCCGGAGCCGCTCGATGACGCCTATACGGTGCGGGAGTTCCGCCGTCGACTGCGGCGTCGGACGGGACGGCTCAAGCCACTGCTGCTCGACCAATCGTTCGTGGCCGGTGTCGGCAACATCTACGCCGACGAATCCCTATGGCGGGCTCGCCTCCACCCACTCCGCTCGGCGTCATCGCTCCGACCGCCGGACGAGGGCCGGCTGTATGCGGCGGTCCGGAGCGTCCTGTCCGAGGCCGTCGAGCGGCGCGGTTCCTCGATCGACGACTACACGGCGCCCGACGGCGATGGCTCGATGCAGGAGCGGCTCGACGTCTACCAGCGGACCGGCGAACCGTGTCACCGCTGCGGACGTCCGATCAAGCGGATCGTGATCGGGGCGCGATCGACCCATTTCTGCTCGTGGTGCCAGCGGCTGTCGCCGGCCGACCGGAGGAACGCCAAGGCGATCCTGCGCACGATGACGGGTGGCGCCGTCCGGCATGGCCGGCGCTGGACGGAGCTCGCTGGTGGGGAGGGGAGCACCGGGTTCATGTCTGCGGAGGCGCGCCAGGCCGCGCTGGCAGCCCGGACGGAACGCACGAAACGGGCGGCTGCAACGCGTCGCGCGGCAGCTCGCGCCTCGGCCACCGGATCGCACTGATGTCGATCCTGCGGTTCTCGGCGGTCAGCCGCGAGGTCGGCACGTTCGTCATCCTCGATGCGATCGAGGCGTCGATCGCGCTTGGTGACCGGATCGGGCTGGTCGGGCCGAATGGGGCGGGCAAGACGACGCTCTTGCGTCTCGCGGCGGGCCGGGACGAGCCGGACCGCGGCACGGTGTCACGCAAGCGAAGTCTGTCGATCGGGCTGCTGGCCCAGGAGGCGCACTTCGACGAGGTCTTCATGGCCGCGCCGGATCTGCGGACGGCGGTGCGCACCGGTGCCGCGCACCTCGAGGCGATGGCCCTCGAGCTGGCGGCCCTCGAGCAGGCGGGCCGCGTGGAGGACCCCGGCTATGCCGATCTCCAGCATCGCTACGACGTCCTCGGCGGGTACACGCTCGACCAGCGCGTCGATGCGGCGCTGAGCGGTCTCGGGTTCTCGCGCGGGGAATGGGCCAAGCCGCCGGCCGGGCTGTCCGGTGGGGAGCAGACGCGCGCGGCCCTCGCCCGTCTCGTCATCGCCGATCCGGACCTGTTGCTCCTCGACGAACCGACGAACCACCTCGATCTCGATGCCCTCGAATGGCTCGAGGACCACCTCCGCCGGCGTGGCGGATCGCTGCTCGTGGCGTCGCACGATCGGGCATTCCTCGACGCCACCGTGACCCGGATCTGGGAGCTTCGCGACCGGCGCCTGACGGCCTTCCGCGGCGACTACAGCGCGTATCACCGCCAGCGTGAGGAGCGCGACGCCCGGGCCGTGAAGGAGGCCGACACCCAGGCCGACCAGATCGAGCGCGAACGTGAGCTCGTCCAGCGCTATCGGAGCCACCGCAAGTTCAGCAAGATGCACGAGCACGAGGCCCGACTCGAGCGCCTCCAGTCCGAACGGCGCGAGGCGCCCCGCCGCGGACGAAAACTCGCCCTGCCGCAGACTGCGTTGGCGGGGGAGGGGCCGTCCCGCTCGGGGGAGATCGTCGTCCGGGTCGAGGAGCTGGCCGTCGGCTACCTGCCGGGACGCGGGGCCGTGGATCCCGACGGACAGCCGGCGAGCGAGCCCCGGGTCGTGGCACGCGCGCCCTTCCTGGCCGCCCAGCGCGGCGACCGGATCGGGATCGTGGGGCCGAACGGCGCCGGCAAGACGACGTTGCTGCGCACGATCGCCGGGGAGCTGCCGCCGCTGGACGGCACGATCTCCTTCGGGCACAACGTGCAGCTCGGGTATCTCGCCCAGCTGCGCGGCGCGGCGATCCCCGGCACCACGGTGCTCGATGCTCTGCTCGACACCATCCCCGTCACGGACGGCGAGGCACGTGCGTATCTTGCCCGGTTCCTGTTCCGCGGCGAGGACGCGTTCAAGGAGGTCCGCTCCCTGTCCGGCGGCGAGCGCTCGCGCCTGGAGCTCGCCCTGCTCGGGATCCAGCCGTCGAACCTGTTGCTGCTCGACGAACCGACGAACCACCTCGACATCCCGGCCCGCGAGGCGATCGAAGCGTTCATGCGCGAGTCGCCGGCCACCCTCATCGTCGTGTCCCATGACCGGCGCCTGCTGGAGACCGTGTGCGATCGGCTGTGGGTCGTCGGCGATGGGGCGGCCACGTCGTTCGATGGCGGCTACCGCGCGTGGCGGGCCGCGGTCGCGAATG
>DASSII010000042.1:0-33830 GCA_035692005.1 Candidatus Limnocylindrales bacterium
CCGTCAGGTCGCCGCGGGTTCCAGGTCGGCCTCGGACGCTGTGAGGGTCTCGCGGTACGCGGCCCATGCCACCACGCCGAGGGCGAACAGCAGGCTGACGCCCATGACCGGCGCGCCGATGCGCTTGATCGCGGCCGTGTCGAGGATGAGCCCGAGCACGAACACCACCAGCCCGAGGTTGACACCCCAGAAGATGAGCTGGCCGATCCACGACCGGCGCACGTCCGCCCGCAGCAGCAGCCCGACGAGCAGCGACAGGATCACGTTGGTGATGACCCCGATGTAGACCGAGTGATCGCTGGCGATCAGCACGTTGATCGGCAGGGCGTTGGGATCGTCCGGCTTGGAGATGAACGTGAAGACGATGTACATGAACAGGATCAGCGCGGCGACCACCCACAGCGAGGCGGCGGCGACGTGTCGCACCGGTTCGGCCCGGGTCCAGGACACGCGGACGGCGCGGGGCCAGATGCGGATGACGAAGGCGACGACCGCGATCAGCTGGGTCAACAGGTAGATGCCGCCGCCGGCCTGCTCCGCCCCGACCAGCAGGCTGATGGAGATGACCAGGCCGCCCAGGAACAGGGCACCGACCTGGAGGAGCCCGAGCCTCGGCAGGTCGCGCGTCCCGAGCAGCCGCCACTCGATGAGGCCCATCGCGACCAGCACCAGGTAGCCGAACGTCATCGCTGACGCGTGTGCACCGATCGCGTCACCGGGCAGGATCGTGATGCCCATCGCGAACGCGACCTGGAGCAGCACGCCGAAGATGGCGCCGTAGGCGAACGAGGTCAGACCAAGCGCGACCGCGAGGCGGGGCAGCGAGCGCTCACCGCCGAGGTACTGCTGCCACACCCACACGAGCAGCCAGCCGACCGCGATGAGCAGCGCGACGCCACCGATGGCGCGGAACGCGAATGAACCCGTGTAGAACGCGATGACGTAGACCGGTACGAGGACGGCCAGCGCCAGCATCAGCCGCCGGTCGGCCGCGCGGAAGAGCAGGAAGGACGACGCCACGATCGTCAGCGTCAGCCAGCCGACCGTCCCTGCGTGCACGTGAGTCAGGATCTGGTTGCGGTCGAACTCGACGGCATCCGCACCATTGAGGATGCCGATCACGATGTTCAGCACGAACACGGCCATCGCCACGAGATACAGGTCGCGTGCGGTCGTGACCCACGACGGCACACCGCGCTCAGCGGACATTCACACACCCTCCACTCGGTGGCTCCGACGACGAGCCACGCGACACGCAGTATGCCGTCTCGCAACGCGTCAGCGGCGTCGGATCGACCACACCCCGACCACCACGAGGATCGTGCCGGCGATGGCCACGACGACCCCCGTCGAGATGCGATCCGACAGCGGGCCGGCGATCACCGAGGGGATCAAGGAGCCGATGCTGACCACCGATGCGAGCACTCCGAAGACCCGCCCGCGAACGTCGCTCGGGGCCGATTCGGTGAGCGTCGTCTGGGCCGATACGGTCGTCATGGCGTAGGCGGCGCCCGCCAGCATCGCCAGCACGATGACCACCGGCAGGGCACCCAGACCGACGCCCGCATCGCGCAGGATCGGATCGAGCGGACCCACGCCCGCGATGCCGATCGTCAGCAGGCCGAGCACGGTCAGCCCGCCCTCGGCAACGTGCCGGCGCGGGACCCGCTTGACGAACCGCCGCAGCACCCCGACGCCGATGACGACACCCAGCCCGAGCGGGATGACGACCACGGCCAGCTGATCGGGTTCGAGGCCGACCGAGATGGCCAGCGATGGCCCGACGACGCCGAGCACGCCGGCGATCGAGGTCGCCGCCGCGAGCAGGATGATCGGTCGGCTGATCTGTCGGTCGTGGCGAACGACCGCGAAGCCGTCCCGCAACTGGGCGATCGGCTCGCGCCATGACGCACGGCGCGCACCTGGGGCGGTGGGCGTCGGTGGCGCGCTCGGCAGGCCGACGCAGGCGAGGCTCGCCGCCACGTAGAACGCGGTCACGAGCGCCAACACCGCGGACGGGTCGGTCAGCGTCACGAGCAGCGGCCCTAGGAAGGCGAAGCCGATGGCGAAGGACGCCTGCAACGTCAGGTTGAAGATGCTCATCGCCGTCTCGAGCTGGGCCTTCGGCACGACACGCGGGATCATCGACCCCTCGGCCGGGGTGAGCGCCACGCTCATGAGGCTGATCCCCAGGTTGAGGGCGAGCAGCACCGGCAGGTTGGCGCCGGCCATCGCCAGCCCGGCCGTCAACACGGTCCGGATGATGTTCGGCACGACCAGGGCCCAGCGCAGGTCAAGTCGATCGACCGCGACCCCGGCGAACGGCGACAGGACGATCTGCGGGAGCACGAACGACACGAGCAGAGCGCTCACCGAGCTGTTCGAGCGGGTGGTCGAGAAGATGAGCACCGTCAGCGCGTAGAGCGCCATGTTGCCGCCGACCTGGTTCGCCGCCTGGATGAACCACAGGCGCGCGAAGATCGGGTCACGCAGGATCGGTCGGGCGTTCGTCGCCGCCTTCGCCATCGGGCGGCAACGATACGGCACCGTCAGGCGCCGTCGATGCCCTCGAAGCTCAGCTGGTCGACATCGATCACGGGTTCGTAGCCGATCGATCGGTAGATCTTGTTCGAGGTCGGATTGGCCAAGTCGGTGAACAGGAACACGTAGCGCCGACCGGCATCGAACTGGGCCTGGGTGGCGGCCGCGGTCACGGCACTCCCGTAGCCGTGCCCGCGGCGCTCGGGCGGCGTATAGACCGGCCCGATCCGGATGCCGTTGGGCGTCGGGCCATTGCTGCCCGCGAGCGACACCGGACTGCCGTCCTCCCACAGGTAGAAGGTGCGGCTGCCGGTGCGCATGCCCCGATCGACGATGGTGACCGCCTCGGTCGGGTCGGTCCGCCCGAGTGCCTCGACCAGGAAGGCCTGGCACCAGGCGACGATGAGGTCGCGATCCGCCGCGGTGGCCACGCGAGCGGAACCGCGGATGCCCGCCGGCGGGATGAGCCGCTCGATCCGGTAGATCCGCTCGCTGATCGAGCGATGGACCGCCAGCTCGCGCGGCGGCGCCCAGACCCGACCGAAGGCCGCGGCGACCTCGACCGGGCCGGTCACCCCGGGCGGCGGCGGGGCTCCGGGACCGCGGCTGGCGAGGTCCGTCGCGAACGCCGCGATGGCGGCCTCGTCGTCCATGCACGACAGGACGACGTTGAATGGCGGAGTCATCACGGCGGCCCCGACCGGGGTACCGGCACGCCGCGCCAGGGCGAGGTACGGCGAACCCGTGACCCGACCCGGGTCGACCACCAGGCTCGAGGCGATGCCGAGGATGAGGTTGTGCTCGGCCTCGCGAGCCACGAGGAACGGGACTGCGGCCTCGAGGAACACGGCTGGGTCGTCGAAGCGCTCGATATCGATCCGTCCGGAGGCGTCGCCTGTCATCGTCGGGGGAGTCTAGCGGGGCCGCGGGCCACGGATCAGCCGGCGGCCGGGACCGCCGTCGCGTCGCGGTTCGCGGCCCGCGTTCGTTCGGCCCGGAACGCCGGCAGGTACAACGGCGCGGCGATCGCGCACACGATCCCGCCCACGATCATCGCCGCGGGCACCGAGGCGCCATCCGCGAGCGCGGACAGGACGATCGTGCCGATCGCCCCTGCCGGCTGACCGACCATCGAGTTCATCGACAGGACGGTCGTCCGGTTCGGGCCCTCGACCTCACGATGGAGCAGCGTCGTGTGCATCGGGTTCGAGGCCCCGTGGCTCACGTAGCAGGCGAGATACGCCGCGACCACCCCGACGACCCCGGCGATGAGGCCCATCGCCACGATCGATGCGCCCTGCACGACCCGGAGCAGGGCCGCGGACCGCGCGACGCCGATCCGACGACTGAGCACCACCACCGCGGCCGAGCCGCCAGCCGCCGCGAACCAGGCGCCCGAACCGACCGGACCCATCAGGGCCGCGGCCGAATCCGTCCCGCCCACGAGATCAGCCAAGCGGATCGGGAAGAGGCTCTCGAAGGTGACCATCGAGAACCCCCAGAACAGCTCGACCGACACGAGCCCGAGCAGCACCCGCGACGAGCGCAGCAACCGGACTCCGTCAGCGACGACACCGGGCACCGCCCGCACCGACGCCGCGATCGCCCGGACGCCGCGCGGGGCCTTGACCTCGGTCATCAGCGCGAGGAGCGCTCCGAGATGGAGGCCATGACCGGCGATGGCCAGCAGCAACGGCAGCAGCAGCGGATCGAGACCGGCGATCGGGTGCAGTGCCACGAGCGCACCGGTGCCGAGCGCCCCGACGGCGATGGCGACACTGAGCACCGAGCTGCCGGCGCTCAGGCCGGTCTCGATCGACGCGTCGGGATCGGCAGCCAGCGTGGCGTCGACATACCACGCCTCGAGCGGTCCGGAATCGAGCGCCCGATAGATGCCCTGGAAGGCCATCGCGACCGCGAACGTCACGGCGCTGTCGGCGATCGTGAACAGGCCCAACGACAGCAGCGCGACCACGCTCGCGGCCAGCAGCACCGGGCGACGACCGAGCGAATCGGACAGCCCGCCGGTCGGCAGCTCGAGCGCGAGCACGATGAATCCCTGCACCGAGAACACCAGGCCGATCTCGGTCAGGCTCAGGCCACGCGACAGCGGCCACAGGACGAAGATCGGCATGAGCAACCCGACCGGCAGCCAGCGCAGCCCGACCAGGACCAGGTAGCGCCACCGGGCGGCCGTCGCGTCGAGCGCGCTCATCGCCGCATCGCCTCGATCGGCAGCGCGTGGACGTACAGCTCGACGCGTTTGGCGTCCGGGTCGTCCGGGCTCGGATCGCGATAGCGTCCGACGACCTGCGCCAGCTCCGCCACCAGCGCCTCGAGCTGGGCAGGTGTCACGCGCACGGCGGCATCGAACGAATCGGCGGCGGCGCGCCAATCGAGCGGCCAGTCGCGCTGGATCTCGAGCCAGCGCTCGTAGCCCTCGACGAACGTCTGGACGTAGCGGCGTCGCAGCCAGTCGCTGGCCGCCTCGGCATCCGGATCGCCGGCGATGTCACGCTCGGTCCAGGCGTGGGCATCCGATGCTGCGCGCCATCGGCGCTCCCGACCGCGGCCACCGTCGGACTCTTCGACGAGCCCGAAGGCCGCCAACCGGCGAAGGTGGTAGCTGGTCGCGCCCGTGTTCGTGTCGAGCGCGCGGGCGAGGTCGGTCGCGGTGGCCGGCCCATCGATCCGCAGCGCCGTGAGGAGCCGCGACCGCAACGGGTGCGCCAGGGCCTGGAGCGCACGCGCGTCGAGACGGATCGTGGTCAGGGTCGGAGTCGCTTCCATGCCGCGCACCGTATCATGCATAGAAGGTGTGCACAACTATTGTGCACTCGCACGAGGTCGATGGCGCCGGCGCGACGCAACGAGGGGATTGACGTTGGGATCGTCGGCCCCTAGCCTCACCGGAGTCATCAGACGACTGATGACCAGCGGAGGGCAGCCCATCTACGCGATCGGGTGCGACGTGGGGTCACAGAGCCTCAAGGGTGTCCTCATCGGGCCGTCCGGCGTGATCGAGGGCACAGCGTCGGCCGCCTATCCGATCAGCCACCCGCGCGATGTCTGGGCGGAACAGGATGCGACCGATTGGGAACGGGCGCTGACCGAGGTGGTCGGTCGACTCCGGGCGGACGCGCACCTGCAACCGACCGATATCGGCGCCATCGGGCTCGCCAGCCAGGTGGATGGGGTCGTGGCGGTCGATGCGGCCACGTCGCCGTTGCGCCCGGCGATCGTCTGGATGGATCGGCGCGCGGCTCGGCAGGCGGACGCGATCCGGGCCCGCATCGGGACGGACGAGGTCCGCGCCATCACCGGGCTCAATCTCGACGCCTACCACTGCGCCCCCAAGATCGCCTGGATCCGTGACGAGGAGCCGGCGGTGGCCGAGGCCGCGACGGGGTACCTGCTGCCGGGTTCGTACCTCGTCGCGCGGCTGACGGGCACGCGGGTGATCGATCACGCCAATGCCTCCTCGACGATGGCCTACGACATCACGACTCGCGACTGGTCTGGGCGCCTGCTGGACCTGTTCGAGCTCGACGCCGGGCAGCTGGGCCGGGTGGCCGACGCGACCGAGGTGGCCGGCACGCTGACCGCATCGGCCGCCGCGGAGCTCGGGCTGACGACGTCCTGCCGCGTCGTTGTCGGGACCGGCGACGAGCATGGCTCCGCCCTCGGTGCCGGCGTCGTCCGGCCGGGCATCGTGTGCGACATCACCGGGACGGCCGAACCGGTGGGCGTCGCGGCCCTCGAGCCGATCATCGACCCGAGCGGTCTGGTCGAGACCCATGGTCACGCCGATCCCCGGGCGTGGTTCGTCGAGAACCCCGGCTTCGTGTCCGGTGGCAGCGTGCGCTGGTATCTCGATCTGGTCGGCGGCGACGAGGCCCGCCTCGATGCCGAGGCTGCGGCGGTGCCACCGGGCAGTGCCGGGCTCACGTTCCTGCCGGCCCTCGCCGGCTCGACGACGCCCCGCTGGGACGAGCACGCACGCGGCGCGTTCAGTGGCCTGGCGCTCGGCCACGGGCGCGGGGCGCTCGGCCGGGCCGTTCTCGAAGGCTGCACCTTCGCGATGCGCGATCTCGTCGAGCGCCTCGCCGAACTCGGACTGGATTCGGACGAGATCCGGGTCGTGGGCGGCGGTGCGCGCAGCGAGACGTGGCTCCAGATGAAGGCCGATGTGACCGGTCGGGTGGTGCGCGTCCTCGCGGTCGACGAGGCGACGGCCCTCGGGGCGAGCTATCTCGCGGGCACGGCGGTCGGCATCTTCGCGGATCTCGACGACGCCATCGATCGGCTGACGACGCTCGACCCGACCCCGTACGAGCCGGTCACCTCGGTCCGTGGCGCCTACGACGATGCCTACGCCCGCTACCGCGCCGTGTTCGACGCGCTCGAGCCACTCCAGCTCGGTCGGGGAGGGGGGCGGTGAGCCTCCTCCCACCGTCCCTCGACCCGACCGACATCGCCGCCATCCGGGCCCGGCTCGACGATGCCGGCACGGACCGACGGCCGATCGGCTTGCGCACGATCGACCTCGGTCCAGATGCCATCGCGGCGCTGCCGCGCCGCGTTCGCGAGGCCCGCGGCGATCGGCTCGGCGACATCGTCGTGCTGACCGACGCGACCCCGATCGCTCGCGGATCGGGCGATCTCAAGGCGGATGCGGTCGCGCGCCTGCGCGACGCCCCGGACCCGGCCGACGCCCCGCCCGAGCCGGCCGCGCCGTCCGTCCGCCACGTCGTCCTCGGTCGGGATCGGCCGGAGCTCCACGCCGATGAGGCCGCCATCGCCGAGGCGGATCGCGAGATCGATGGCGCCGCTGTGGTCGTGAGCATCGGCTCAGGCACGGTCACCGACATCGCCAAGGATGCAAGCCATCGCGCCGGCGTGCCGTTCGTCGTCGTCCAGACGGCCGTCTCGGTCAATGCCTTCTCGGACGACATGGCCGTGCTGCTGCGCAATGGGGTGAAGCGGACGGTGCCGTCGGGCTGGCCGGCCGCGCTGATCGTCGACCTGGCCGTCATCGCCGACGCCCCCGCCGCGATGAACCAGGCCGGGTTCGGGGAGCTGATGGCGATGTTCACCGCGCCGGCGGACTGGTATCTCGCCCGGGCGGTCGGCGCCGACGAGAGCTATGACGAGGGCGTCGTCCGCCTCTTCCGCGACGGCGCCGGCCGGCTGCTCGACCAGGCCGCCGGGGTCGCCGCCGTTCGCCACGATGCCCTGGCAGAGCTGGCCGGCCAGATGACGCTCACCGGGATCGCGATGGGGGTGGCCGGTCGGACCGCCCCGCTGTCGGGCACCGAGCACACCATCAGCCACCTGCTCGACATGGCCGCCGCGGCCGACGGCCGGGGCACCGCGTTCCATGGCGCCCAGGTCGGGGTCGCCAGCGTCGTCGTGGCCCTCGCCTGGCGGCGCGTGCTGCGCGACCTCGACCCCATGCGGATCGCCCGCGGGCGCTCGGCGGCCGCTGCCTCGAGTGCCGCCCGTGCCCGTGTGGCTGCCGCGTTCGACCGCCTCGATCGGACCGGTCGCGCCACCGAGGAGTGCTGGACCGACTACCGGCGCAAGACCGAGCGCTGGTCCGCCGCTGACGACGTGCGCGGCGCGTTCGCGGCCCGTTGGCCCGAGCATCACGCGGCGCTGACCGATCTCCTCCTGGCGCCCGAGGCGCTGGTCGACGGTCTCCGCACCGCCGGCGCCCCGACGCGCTTCTCCGAGCTCGACCCGCCCATCCCGCCCGACAGCGCGCGCTGGGCTGTCGCCTCGTGCCATCTGATGCGCGACCGATTCACCGTGGCCGATCTGGTCGAGCTCAGTGATGGGCTGGGACGCCGCTGGGACGAGGCGTTCGCCGACGACCTCCTGGCCGAGGCCGCGGCGCTGGGAGCGGGGCTGTGACGATGCGTCGCCCGAGCCGGCGCTACGGCGGCTACGTGTTCGATCTGGACGGCACGCTGTACCTCGGTGCGTCGCTCATCCCGGGCGCGGCCGACACGGTCGCCCGGTTGCGGGCCGATGGCGCTCGGGTGGTGTTCCTGACCAACAACCCGACCCAGCTGCCGGCCGCCTACGCGGCCAAGCTGACCGATCTCGGCATCCCGGCCGAGCGCGCCGATGTCGTGTCCTCGACCGATGCCCTGCTGCGCTATCTGCACGCCCACGCCGAGGGAGCCCGATTGCTGCCCGTCACGGAGCCGCTCCTGCACGACCTGCTGCGCTCCGAGGGGTTCGCCCTGACCGACGACCCGGAGCGGGCCGACGTGGTCGTCGTCGCCTGGGATCGCACGTTCGACTACACCAAGCTGACCGCCGCCTTCCGGGCGGTGCGCCACGGCGCCCGGATCGTGGCCACCAACCCCGACCCGTACTGCCCCACGCCCGACGGCGGGCTGCCCGACTGCGCGGCGATGCTGGCCGCGATCGAGGCCTCGACCGGGGCGCGCGCCGAGGCGGTCGTCGGCAAGCCGTCGGAGCACATGGCGGCCGCCGTCATCGACCGGCTCCACCTCGCCCCCGACGACACGATCCTGGTCGGCGACCGCCTGCTGACCGACGTGCGGATGGCCCGGCGGGCCGGCATGCATGCCGCGCTCGTGTTGTCGGGCGCCACGCGACGCGACGACCTGGCGGCCGCGCCCGACGCACCCGACGCACCCGATTTCGTGCTGGACGACGTGACCCAGCTCATCCCCCTCGACGGCTGATCAGGAGGCGCCCATGCCCGAGTTCATCTTCATGCTCACGCACCACGACCGGACGCTCGAGGACGCGCTCGACGTGTACGACGGGATCCGCGACATGCCACTGCGCTACGTCGGGTTCAAGGACGTCGGCGTGCCCCACGACACGCTCCGCGAACTGGCTCGCCGGATGCATTCGGACGGCCGCGAGGTGATGCTCGAAGTCGTATCGGAGCGGGCCGAGGACGAGCTGCGCTCGGTCGCCACCGCCTGCGACATCGGCGTGGACTGGGTGCTCGGCGGGACGCATCCCGACGAAGCGCTCGACGCGATCGGCACGACCGACGTCCGCTACTGCCCGTTCCCGGGCCGGGTCATCGGCCATCCGAGCCTGCTCCGTGGCACCCACGAGGAGATCGCGGCCAGCGCCCGGGAATTGACCGCTCGCGATGGCGTGCACGGCCTCGACCTGCTCGCCTATCGCTACGACGGCGATGTCGAGGCGATGACGGCCAAGGTCATCGCCGCGGCCAGCGGACCGGTCATCGCGGCCGGCTCGGTCGATTCGGTGGAGCGGATCCGCACGCTGGGTCGACTGGGTGCCTGGGGGTTCACCATCGGTGGAGCGATCTTCGAAGGACGATTGCCGACCGGCCCGTCCGTGCGCGACCAGCTCGCGCTGGCCATCGCCACCGCGAGCGAAGTGACTGGAGGTGTGGGTGCGAGCGATCCCGTCTGAGCGACACGACACGTCCACGACAGGGGGTTGGAGGAGGTTCCGACGATGAGCACACCACGAGTTTCCCGCCTCGATCCGGCCGAGATCACCCGGCTGGCGATCGAGCGCCGACTGTCGCGTCGGCAGTTCCTCGCGGTCTCGGGCGCGACCGTCGGCGCCGCGGCCCTGGCCGCCTGCGCCCCGCAGGCGACCGGCAGCGGCCCGGCCGCGAGCGGCGGCGGTGCCCCGGCGACCGGCACGATGACGCTCGCGACGTGGCCCAACTACCACGATCCGGAAGTCATCAAGGCGTTCGAGGCGGCGTCGGGCGTCAAGGTCAACCTGACGGTCTTCGGCTCGACCGAGGAGATGGAGGCCAAGATCCGGGCCGGCAACTCGGGCATCGACGTCGTCGTCCCGAGCAACTACGCGGTCGAGGGCTGGGTCGCCGACAAGCTGATCGCTCCGATCGATTACGCCAAGCTGCCCAGCTTCAAACGGGAGGACTGGAACGCCCGGTTCATGGACCAGGCGTTCGACAAGGGCAATACCCACACCATCCCCAAGAACTGGGGCACCACCGGCATCGCGTCCCGGGCCAGCCACGTGTCGCCTCCGGTCACGACCTGGAAGCAGTTCTTCGAGGAGGCGGGCACCAAGTACGCCAACAAGACCGTCATCGTCGACCACCAGATCTCGAGCATCGGATCGGCGGCCGTCGGGATGGGCTATTCGCTCAACACCATCGACCCCGCCGAGATGGCCAAGATCGAGGCCATGCTGACCGCCCTCAAGCCCAAGCTCTTCGCCATCAGCAGCGATGTCCAGCCGCCCTTGCGCCAGCAGGACTCGTGGCTGAGCATCGCGTGGACCGGCGACGGCGTGCAGGTCTCGCGCGACGACGCCGACGCCAAGTACGTGGTGGCCGAGGATGGCGGCGAGCTATGGATCGACAGCTACAGCGTCGCGGCTGATGCCCCCAACGCAGCCGGCGCGTACGCCTTCCTCGACTACATCCTGCAGCCCGAGAACGCCGCGCTCGAGACGACGTTCTGCCTGTTCCCGCACGCCAACGACAAGGCCACGGCCTTGCTCGACCCGGCGATCAGGGACAACCAGATCATCTATCCGTCGCCCGATCGCCTCGAGAAGCTCGAGTACGCGGTCAACGCGACGTACAACAGCCCGCTTCGTGCCGAGACATGGGCGCGCATCAAGGCCTCCTCGTAGACCTCCTCGTAGGCCTGGGTTTCGGGTCCGCATAGATGGTTGACGCCGTCGGGCGCCGACCTCGTCCCGACGCCGACCGGATGGCGGTGGCAGCACGGCGCCCCGGCGCCCGCTGGCTGCTGCTGCCGTCCGGTCTGTGGTACCTCGTGTTCCTCATCGCCCCGCTCGTCGTGCTGGCGATCATCTCGTTCGGCGAGCGCTCGCCCAACGGCGGCTACGAACCCGCGGTCACGCTCGAGCAGTACGCCAGCCTGGCCACGCGCTTCACGCCGTTCACCAACACCATCGGCCTGGCCTTCGCCGGGACCGTCATGTGCCTGCTCGCGGGCTACCCGCTGGCCTACGTGCTGGCGACGCGCGCCGGCTCGTGGAAGACGGTGCTCATGGCGCTCATCGTCATCCCGCTCTGGACGAGCTTCCTCATCCGGACCTATGCGTGGATGTTCATCCTCGGCTCGAACGGCGTGCCGAAGGTCCTCGAGACGCTGTTCGGCATCGATGTCCAGCTGTTGAATACGCCGTTCGCGGTGCTCCTCGGGATCGTCTACAACTACCTGCCGCTGATGGCCCTGCCGATCTACGTCAGCCTCGAGCGGATGGACCGCTCCCTGCTGGAGGCATCGCGCGACCTCGGCGCCGGGCCGCTGGCCTCCTTCCGCCAGATCACCCTGCCGCTGTCGGCACCGGGTGTCATCAGTGGCTGCCTGCTGGTGTTCATCCCGGTGATGGGCGAGTACCTCATCCCGGTCCTGCTCGGCGGCGGCAAGACCTACTTCCTCGGGAACGCCCTGTCCGACCTGTTCCTCCAGTCGCGCCACTGGCCGTTCGGTGCCGCGCTGGCGACCGCGTTCGTGCTGTTCATGCTCGCGGTCGTGGCGCTGTACGCCTGGGTCGCCAAGCGATTGACCGACCAGGGCCGCGAAAGCAGCCTGCTCTGATGGCACGGCCCACACCGCGGCCGACGGGCCGCAGCGAATGGCTGACCGACCGGGCGCTGCGCGCCTACGCCGTGCTGGCCTACCTGTTCCTGTTCGTACCGATCCTCGTCGTCGTCATCTTCAGCTTCAACGCCGGTCGTCATGCCGCGGAGCTCATCGGTTTCTCGACGCGCTGGTACGAGGCCGCGTGGTCGAACGTGTTCGTCATCAAGGCGCTTGGCAACAGCCTGACCATCGCCGCCACCACGGCCGTGCTGGCCACGCTGCTGGGCACGTCGTCGGCGCTGGCCATGAGCTCGATGACCGGCCGCCTGCGGCGGCTGTTCGAGCAGCTGACCTACGTCGCGATCATCGTGCCGGGCATCGTCATCGGCATCGCTGCGCTGCTGTTCCTGGTCACGGCCTTCGGCTGGCTCAATCCGTGGCTGGCCTTCGGGCTCGGCAGCGGCTCCCCCAAGCTCGGCCTCGGTGCGCACAGCGTGGTCGTCACGCACACGCTGTTCACGATGGCCATCGTCAACGTCATCGTCCGGACCCGCCTGCGGGGGATGGACCGCTCGCTCATCGAGGCGTCCGGCGACCTGTACGCGACGCCATGGCGGACGTTCCGCCAGATCACCTTCCCGCAGATCCTGCCAGCGGTCGTGGCCGGCGGCCTGCTCGCCTTCACCTTCAGCTTCGACGACTTCATCGTCGCGTTCTTCACGGCAGGACAGGATCAGACCCTGCCGATCTACCTGTTCGCCTCGATCCGGCGCGGCGTCACCCCCGAAGCGAACGCGATCGCGACCGTCCTGTTGGCGATCACGATCAGCGCCATGCTGATCGGCGGCCTGCTGGTCCGACGTGGGCGGGCGCGACCGGTGGTCGCGGCGGAGGAAGGCGAGGTGCCCCAGGCCACCGACCTGGCCGAGGGCGTGGCGTGAGACGGTCGAGCGCCTCACCGACGTCGGGGCAGGCGGCCGCGAGCCCGACGGTCGGTCGGCCCGGTCGGCCGTTGCTCGCGGATGTCGTCCGGGACGGCCTGCGGCGGGCGATCATCTCGGGCGAGTTCCCGGCCGGTTCGAAGCTTCCCAATGAGGACCGCCTGAGCGACCGATTCGGGGTGAGCCGGGCGACCGTGCGCGAAGCGGTCAGTGGCCTCGTCGAGGACTCATATCTCGATCGCCGGCACGGCTCGGGCACGTTCGTCACCGGCCGACCGTTGCTGCGCAACTCGCTCGACCGGAACTTCTCGTACACGGCCTATCTGGAAAGCCTCGGGCTGCGGGCGGGCAAGCAGCTGCTCGAGGCGCGGCTGATCGAGGCCGACGACGTCATCGGCGACCGGCTGGCCGTGTCCGTGGGCACGCCGGTCGCCCACCTGCGCCGGGTGCGGACCGCCGACGGGACCCCTGCCATCTACTCGATCGACCGGCTGCCGAGTGACGTCATCGATGTCGAGCGCGATCAGGAGGCGATGGGCGGGTCGCTGTACGAGCTGCTCGCGTCGCGCGGCGAGCCGGTGGTCCACGGCGAGGCGGTCGTCGAGCCGGCCGCGGCGTCGGGCGAGATCGCGGCGGCCCTCGAGGTGCGCGAGGGCACCCTCCTGCAGGCCATCGAGCAGGTCGACGTGAGCGCATCGGGCCGGCCGGTCCTGTACTCGCTCGAGTGGCACGTGCCGGCGGTCATCGAGCTGCGCGTCTTCCGACGCGGTCCCGGCTAGGTCCGGCCACGCCCGTTCGACGGCGCTGACTACCGCGCGGCATCACCGTGGAGTACCGTTCCGCGCGTGATCCTGCGTATCGTGCGCGGTCGGCTCCCCGCGGGTACCGATGCGGACGCGCTCGGCACGTTGCGCGAGCGGCTCGCCGCCGCCGCACGGGATGTCTCGGGCCTCGACAGCCTCATCGTCGGCACCCGTGGCGGGGCGCAGGCCGACGGTCCCGTGGAGGCCGTGCTCCTGACCATCTGGCGCGACGTCGATTCGATGGCCCGGGCGACCGCCGTCGGCGAGCAGGATCGACTGCTCGGCCTGCGCCTGCACCTGCCGCTCGAGATGGAGCAGGTCGTCTACTACGAGCTCGCCGGTCGGATGTTCGCGGCGCTGCCGTCCGACCTCCCGGTGTACCTGCGCATCCTCACCGTCCGCTCGCGCCAGCACGAGGAGGCGCGTCTGATCGAGACGCTGCGGGCCCAGCAGCGGACGTTGGTCAGGATGGGCCTGATCGCCTCGCATCTGGCTCGTCGCGTCGTCGGTTCCGAGTGCGAAGCCGTCAGCGTCGGTGTCTGGCCGGATCCGGGCACCCTCGCCGCCACCGGCAGTCGCCTCGACGCCCCGCTGTTCGAAGAGGACCTCGCCGACTGGCACGGTCGCATCCGGCTCGAGACGTATGACGGGATCGAGATCGCGCCGCGATTGCCCGAGGTCAGCGGTCCGCCGATCTTCGTCATCGACGGCGACCTGCGCATCGTCGACGTCACCGGGCACGCGGCGGCGACGTTGGGCTGGCCCGCCGAGGACCTCGTCGGCCGCCGGGTGCCGGAGATCTCGGCCGACGATGCCGACGCCCGGGCGCGCCGTCTGGAAACCTTCCTGTCGCAGGGTACCCTCGAGGGTGAGAGCGCCTGGCACGTCTCGCCGCTCGGTGAGGTCATGATCCGGTTCGCCGCCCGCCGGGACAGTCCGGTGCCCGGACGCCACACGATCCTCGTGCGGCGCTGGAACGAGCCCGCCCCGACGATCGACGATCTCGATGCCGCCGTTCGTTCCGCCTTCGGTGATCCGGGCGCGCAGCGGCGTCCATAGGACCATCGGCCCATTGCAGCTTCCCCCACGGAGCGTACAAGTGGGAATAGGCCCCGACACCGTCGCCGTCCCCATGCACCTCGGTGCCACGGCCGCCCTGTCAGGAGTGCACGGTCAGACATGAGGGCAGTTCGTTCCGAGGACGATCCCGCCTCGTCGACGCCGTGGAGAGGGCATCAACCGATCGGCAGCGTCCCCTCGTCGATCCCATCCGTGGTCCGTGGGAGTGCCCCCTGATGGATCCTTCGCGCCCTGCTTCGATCGACGATCCGGCCGTCACCGAGATCCTTGAACGCGCCGCCCGGCTGACCACCGAGCAGCTCGTCGAGCTCGCCCGCAACTACACCAGCCGTGACGGCGCCACCACCGGCGGGATCGATCGACGACGGGTCCTCGCGCTCGCCAGGGCCCGGGCCGACCGACCCGGCCAGATGCGCGAGCTGGAGGTCGCCGCGGCCCAGGCCCTCGCCGCGATCGGGCCCGCGTCGGACCGCCCGGCGCTGCGTCGACTGGGCATCCTCGAAGCCGCCGAACGTGCGGTCACCGATGCGCTGATGGCGGTGGCCTTGCGCGACCGACTGGGAGACGCCGCCGTCGAGGCGCTGACCTCGCCCTGGGCGAGCGTCCGATGACCCGGCGCCGACGCGACCGACGCCGCCCGCTGCTGCTGTACACCGCCCTCACCATCGTCGCCGGCGCGCTGGTCGCGGTCTGGGCGGCGGTCTCGTTCCCGCTCGACGAGGCGATCTCGCTCACCACGACCGGCGGCCGAGAGGGGATCCTCCTCGGGCTCGTGTTCTGGGTCGTCATCGGCCTGCTCGGCGGGACCCGCGTCGAACGCCTCCACGGGCATGGTGTCCTGACCTTCCACCTGCCGTTCATCATCGCCGCGACCGCCCTGGGTGGAGCCGCGGCCGGTGCGCTCGTCGCGCTGGTGTCGACGATCGAGCGCCGCGAGCTGCGGGAGGTGCCGTGGTACGGCATCCTGGCCAATCACGCGTCGTTGACGCTCGGCGCCGTCGGTGGCGGTCTGGTCATGCTCGCCGTGCGCGGCTGGCTCGGGGCGATCGGCTATATCGACCCACAGGCGGTCGAACTCGTCGCGATCGTCAGCGGCGGCTTCGTGCTGACGGTCGTGTCGGTCGCGCTTGCCGGCGGCACCGTCATGCTGCGGGACGGCCTGACTGCCCCGGAGCTGGTGCGGGTGTACGACACCTCGTTCCGCGCGACAGCCGCGAGCGAGGTCGTCCTTGGCTGGATCCTCGTCGTCACCTTCGCCTCGATCGGCTGGTGGGCCGCGCTCGTGTGCTCGACGCTGGTCCTCGTCATCTGGCAAGCGCACGACGACCGCGAGCGATCGCGTCACGACGCGATGACGGGCCTGCTGTCCCGGACCAGCTTCGATGAGCACCTCACCCGGGCCATCTCCGCGGTCGACCGACGCGACGAGCTGTCGGCGCTGCTGTCGATTGATCTCGATGGCTTCAAGACGATCAACGACACATACGGCCACGCCGTCGGCGATGAGGTCATCCGTGTCGTCGGCGAACGCCTGCGCACGAGCGTGCGGCTGACCGACGCCGCCGTCCGTCGCGGCGGCGACGAGTTCGGGGTGCTGCTGCGCGACGTGCCGGACCGGTCCACGGCCGAACGGTTGGCACTGCGCATCCACGCCCGATTGTGCGATCCGATCGAACTCGACGACCGCACGGTCGCGGTCGGCGCTTCGATCGGGATGTACGTGCTCGGCGCGATGGAGCGGCCGCCGACGACGGGCCGCATGCACGACCTGACCGATCGGTTGATGTATGCGGCCAAACAGGGTGGCGGCGGACTGCACACCGACGCGTCGGCGTCGGTCGGCCGCGACTCGATGTCGTCCCCGCGTGGCGAGGACGCCCGTGTCACCCAGGGCGACCCGCCCGATCCGGGAGGGTCGCTCGCGGCGTGACGGTCGGGCTGGCCGATCAGCGCTTCTGGTTGGCCGGCGCCTGATCGCGTTCGAGCGGCCGCGTGCCGCCGGGCTGCGCGGGCCGAGTCTCGTCGCCCGGCCCCATCTCGCGCTCGGAACGGTCATTCCAGCCGGTGGATCCAGTGTCGGTCGGCTGGTCGGCCAGCCCGTAGATGCTGCGTCGGTCCATCTCGCGGGTGGGGTCCATCTCGCGGCCCTGGCCCTGCGTCGTGGCGTTCGTGTGCTTGGTGCCCATGGCGACCTCCTGCGGGGGTGGTCACGAGTGTGGTGTCGGGAGCCCGCTCAGGGCCTGAACATCGCAGCGCGGACGGCTTGCGGAAGGGTGTCATCGCCCGGTTGCCCGCCCGTCGCGCTTCTCGGCGGATTCTCAGGACCGTCTCAGGCGGGCCGTCCAGGGTGGTGGCCATGAACGACGAATCCTCCGCGGCCGCCACCTCCCAGGCGACCGCCACGGCGCACCGCGCCGGCGAGACCAGCGTCTCCTACCCCGTTGCCGCGAGCTCCTCCCGTCGGCCTCGAGGTCGCTGGCTCGCCGGCGTCGTCGCCATCTCGCTGCTGTCGGCCACGGCCGCGTCCGTGGGCACGGCGGCTCTCATCGGCAACCTGGATCGAACCACCCCGACGAGCGACCGTCCGGGCGCGCTCACCACCTCGACCGCGGGCTCGACCGCGAGCCCGGCCGCACCGGTCACGATCAGCGCAGCGGACGCCATCGTCGCTGTCGCCCGTTCGGCCAGCCCGGCTGTCGTCACGCTCACCGTCGACTCCGCCGGCGATGGCGGCGTCGGACCGTTCTCGGTCCCCTCGACCGGGGTCGGGTCGGGCTTCGTGTTCGATCCGAACGGACTGATCCTGACCAATGCCCATGTCATCGAGGGCGGGTCGGACATCACCGTGACGTTCCAGGATGGCAGCGAGCGGACGGGGACGGTCGTGGCCAGCGATCCGACCCACGATCTGGCGGTCGTCAAGGTCGCCGCGACCGATCTGCCCACCCTCACCGTCGGCAACGCCCGTGCGCTCAAGGTCGGCCAGCTGCTGGTCGCGATCGGCAGCCCCCTCGGTACCTTCACCGAGTCGGTGACATCGGGCATCCTGTCGGCGACCGGCCGGACGATCGATGTCGGATCCCAGACGAGTCGGCGGACGACCACGATGACCGGCCTGCTGCAGACCGATGCCGCGATCAACGCGGGCAACAGCGGTGGCCCGCTCCTCGACGCGGCGGGCACCGTCGTGGGCGTGAACGTCGCGGTCGCGACCAGCGCCCAGGGCATCGGCTTCGCGGTCCCCATCGAGGAGGCGGCCACGATCATGACCCAGGCACGGACGAGGGCCGGCGTCGCGTAGACCCCGCGCGCTGGCGCCGTCAGGTGGCCATCGGACGGCGGACACCCATCACGACGCCGGGTACCGTTGCGTCATGCGATCGATCTTGACGCTGCTCCTGTCGGCGGTGCTGACAGGATGTGCGGGCATCGTTCCGTCGGCGCCGCCGACCGACGGATCGGGTGGGCCGGCCATGGCATCGGTCCGCCCGACGAGCGTGCCCCTGCCCAAGCACGAGACCTACGGCTTCGTGCCGTACTGGGAGATGGACGACTCGATCGCGGCGCATCTCGCGACGGTCGAGCTCACGACCCTGGGGCTGTTCTCGGTCACCCACCGGCGCGACGGCCGCCTCGACGACGGCCAGAATGGCTGGCGCCGCATCGACGGCCCGGTCGGCCAGCAGATGCTGGAGGAGGCCCACGCCCGCGGCACCCGGGTCGAGCTCGTGTACACCAGCTTCGGGGCCCCCAAGAACCGCCAGTTCTACGCGGATGCGGCCGCCCAGGAACGCTGGATCGAGGTGCTCGTCGGGCTGGTGGAGGGGCACGGGTTCGACGGCATCAACGTCGATGTCGAGGCGCTGCCACCCGAACTCGTGGTCGACTACGGGCTGTTCGTCGGTCGCTTGCGCAGCGCGCTTCGCGCGGCGGTGCCCGGCGCCCAGGTGTCGGTCGCGACGCAGGCCAACGAGGTGGGAGCCGCCATGGCCGCAGCGGCCGGCGCGGCCGGTGCCGATCGCATCTTCCTGATGGGCTACGACTATCGAACCGCCGGGTCGCAGCCGGGTGCGTCCGCGCCCATCGATCGGCTCGACGGCGAGGCGAAGGACCTGGTCTGGTCACTCGACCTGTACGGCGCCCTCGGCGTGCCGGTCGAGCGGACGATCCTGGGCCTGCCGTTGTACGGCGTGACGTGGCCGGTCATCGGCCCGGGCTTCGGTTCGCCATCGACCGGCCGCGGTGACACGTGGGTCCCGCGACGGAACCTGGCGGTGTTCGCCGACCCGTCGTTCGCCCCGACCTTCGAGCCGACCGAGAGCGTCGAGTTCTACGCCGTCTCGTCCGGGCGCGGGGCCGCCGAGTCGGCCGGGGGCTCGCCGGCAGGCCCGGTGGCGGCGTCCGCCGGGCCGACCGCCGACCCGGGCTGGAACGCCGTCTACTACGACTCGCCGCGGAGCCTCGCCCCCAAACTCGCCCTGGCCGATGCGCGTGGACTGGCGGGGGCCGGCTTCTGGGCGATCGGGTACGAGCGCGGGCTGCCCGGCTACGGCGAGTTGATCGCCGCCTTCCGGGCCGGGGAGCTGGGGTCAGCCAGCGGCCGCTGATCCGGCCGGCACCTGGCCGCCGTTGGCCGCGGCGAAGCCGGCATCGAGCGCGGCGAGGTCCGCCTCGAGGAGGTCGGCGTGATGACCGCCGGTCAGGTCGGCCAGCGCCGCGCGGACCGACTCGATCCCGACGAATCCGCGACGAGCGACGACCGCCCCCAGCGCGACCACGCTGACCAGGCGGTCGTTGCCGGCCGAGCGGGCGATCGCCGTGCACGGCAGGGCGACGACCTCCACGTCGGTGCGACGCGGCTCGGCCTCGATGAGCGTCGCGTCCAGCACGATCAGACCGCCCGGAGCGAGGGTCGGCTCGAACCTGGCCATCGATGGCGGGTTGAGGGCGATGACGACGTCGGCCACGTCGACGATCGGTGAGCCGATCGGCGTGTCGGCCACGATGACGGTGCACGACGCTGTGCCGCCACGCATCTCGGGGCCGTAGGACGGCATCCACGACACCTCGCGGCCGTCGCGGTTGGCCGCCTGGGCGAGGACCTGGCCGGCGAACAGCAGGCCCTGGCCGCCGAAGCCGGCGATGATCGTGGCGTGGCTGGTCATCGGTCCTGCTCCGTGCGCCGATCGACGAGGACGCCGAGCGGGTAGGTGGCCGGCACCTCCGTCGCGAGATAGGCCGTCGCCTCGACCGGGGTCATCCCCCAGCCGACCGGGCAGGTCGACAGCACTTCGACGACCGACAGGCCGCCGCCGGCCAGCTGCACCTCGAATGCGCGCCGGATCATCGCCTTCGTCTTGCCGATGGCGGCGGGGTCCGCGATCGATCCGCGCGCCGCGTAGTCCACGCCCGGGATGAGCGCGAGCATCTCGGTCATCGGCAGCGGGTAGCCTGCGCTGGCCGCGTCCCGGCCGGCCGGCGTCGAGGTCGTGCGTCGTCCGAGCGGCGTCGTCGGGGCCATCTGGCCGCCGGTCATGCCGTAGATGCCGTTGTTCACGAAGATGACCGAGATCCGCTCTCCACGAGCGGCCGCGTGGATGATCTCCGCCGTGCCGATCGCGGCGAGATCCCCGTCGCCCTGGTAGGTGAACACGAACGCGTCCGGCCTGACCCGCCGGACGCCGGTCGCGACGGCCGGGGCCCGCCCGTGGGGGGACTCGACGAAGTCGACCGGGAGGTAGTCGTACGCGAACACGGAGCAGCCGACCGCGGCCACGCCGATGGTCCGTGGCCCAAGCGCCATCTCGTCGAGGAGCTCGGCCACGACTCGATGGATGATCCCATGGCCGCAGCCGGGGCAGTAATGCGAGCTGCGGTCGGCCAGCAGCAGCGGATGCTGGTAGATCACCCGTCGCTCGTCACGGATCGCCAGGCTCATGGCCGTGCCTCCCGGTGGTTCGCGGGCTGGCGCTCCTGCGTCGTCGCCCAGGCCAGCCGCAGCGCGTCGACCACCTCGCCCGGCGTGGGGACCATGCCGCCCATCCGACCGTGGAACAGGATCGGTGTCGTGGCGCCGACGGCGAGGCGGACGTCCTCGAGCAATTGGCCTGCGCTCATCTCGACGACCAGCACGGCCCGCATCCGGCCGGCGATCGCGGCGAGCTCGGCCGTCGGGAACGGCCACAGGCTGATCGGACGGAACAGGCCGACCCGCAGACCGGCCGCCCGAGCACGCTCGATGGCCGTCTGGGCCACTCGCGCCGAGGTGCCGTAGGCGACGATCGCGATCTCGGCGTCGTCGAGTCCTTCGCCCGCCCAGCGCACCTCGCGCTCGGCGATCGTCGCGTAGGTCGCCTGCAGGCGCCGATCGTGGGCCTCGAGGTCTTCGGGGCGCAGGTTCAGCGAGCGCAGGACGCGTGGCGGTCGCCCGTCGGCGCCGGTCAGCGCCCAGTCGTCGCCGACCCGGGCGGGCACACGATAGGCCGGCACGACCGGCTCCATGGCCTGGCCGAGCACGCCATCGACCAGCACGATCACCGGCGTCCGGTAGCGCTCCGCGATCTCGAACGCGCTGATGACGATGTCGACCGCCTCGGCGATCGACGACGGCGCGAGGACCGGCACGCGATAGTCGCCGTGACCGTGCCCCCTGGTGGCCTGCAGGTAATCGGACTGCGACGGCCCGATGCTGCCGAGTCCGGGACCGCCGCGCATCACCTCGATGAGCACCATCGGGATCTCGGAGCCGGCCATGTAGCTCATCGCCTCGGCCATCAGGCTGAAGCCGGGACTCGAGGTGGACACGAGCACCCGCGCGCCGGTGGCCGCGGCCCCGAGCGCCATGTTGATCGCTCCGATCTCGCTCTCGGCCTGGACGAACACCCGTCCGAGCTCGGGCATGCGCCGGGCCATCCACTCGAGCAGCTCGGCCTGCGGGGTGATCGGGTAGCCGAAGTACGCATCGCAGCCGGCCTGGATGGCCGCCTCGGCCATGGCTTCGTTGCCCTTCATCAGGATGCGGGCCGGGGCGGTCGTCGGTCGATCCGTCGTGAGCGTCATCGGACCGTGCCCCGTGGGCGGGCGTACACGCTGAACACCGCGTCGGGACAGATCCGCGCGCACAGGGCGCAACTCGTGCAGCCGGCCGCGTCGATCAGCCGGACCGGGTGGTAGCCCAACGGGTTGACGACGCCGAGGTCCGCTTCGAGGACGTGGTGGGGACAGACATCCAGGCACAGGCCGCAGCCCTTGCAGCGGTCCGCGGCGATGTCGAGCGGCTGGAAGACGGGGGCCTCCGGCGGTACCGCCGCGGTCTCGCGATGGACGAGGGCTTCGATGGCCATTCGGTCACCTCCGGATCGACGATAGGCGCGCGGCCGGAGGGCAACGAGTGCCGAAGGTCGCCGCCTCGGCGGGCCGAATGGCCGCGCCCCCGTTGAGGCTCGACCGGCGACAATGGAGCCATGCCCGCCGACCGCTCCAGCGCTCCCGATCCCGACGCGTCCGCCGAGGGCTTCGCCGCGCTGGACCTCGACGCGCGGCTGCTGTCGGCGATCTCCGACCTCGGCTACGAGGAGCCGACCCCGATCCAGCGCGAGGCGATCCCGATCCTCCTCGAGGGTCGCGATCTGCTCGCCGAGGCCCCGACCGGGACCGGCAAGACCGCGGCATTTGCCCTGCCGGTGCTGCAGCGGATCGAGATCGGTGCGGCGCGCGAAGGTCACACCCGAGCCCTGGTCGTGGTCCCGACGCGGGAGCTCGCGATGCAGGTCGCCGAAGCGTTCCACGTCTACGGCAAGGGACTCGGGGCCCGGGTGGTCCCGGTTTACGGCGGCCAGCCGATCGGCCAACAGCTCCGCGGCCTCCGCCGGGGCGTCGATGTCGTCGTCGCGACGCCGGGCCGGGCGGTGGATCACCTCAAGCGCGGCAGCCTGAGCCTCGACGAGGTCGGGATGGTCGTGCTCGACGAGGCTGACGAGATGCTCGACATGGGCTTCGCCGAGGACCTCGACACGATCCTCTCGGCGACGCCATCCGAGCGCCAGACGGCGCTGTTCTCGGCGACCATATCGGCCACGATCACGCGCATCGCCAAGCGCCACCTCCGTGACCCGGCACGCATCACGGTCCATGCCGATCGCCCGGCCGGCGACGGCGCCGCGCGGGTGCGCCAGACCGCGTACGTCGTGCGGCGGACGGACAAGCTGGCGGCCCTGTGCCGCATCCTCGATGTCGAGGATCCCGCTTCCGCCCTCGTCTTCGCGCGGACACGCGGCGAAGTCGACGACCTGGCCGAGGCGCTCAGCAGTCGCGGCCACGATGCGGGTGCGCTCCATGGCGGCATGGCCCAGGAGGCGCGCGACCGGATGATGGGACGCTTCCGCGACGGCTCGCTGGACGTCCTCGTCGCGACCGACGTCGCTGCGCGCGGTCTCGACATCGAGCATGTCAGCCACGTCGTCAACTACGACGTGCCGTCGGACCCGGACGCGTATGTCCATCGCATCGGGCGGACGGGACGCGCGGGCCGCGAGGGCGTGGCCATCACCCTCGTCGAGCCGCGCGAGCATCGCCTCCTGCGCAACATCGAGGCGGCCACCAAGACCCGGCTCGACATCGCCCGCCTGCCGACCGTGGCCGACCTGCGGGAGCACCGGCTCGAGCTGGTGCGCGCCAACCTGCGCGAGGCGCTCGTCGCCGGTGGGCACGATCGGCTGCGCGGCGTGGTCGAGCCGTTGACCGATGAGTTCGACGTGCTCGACATCGCGCTGGCGGCCGTCAGCCTGGTCGACGGGGTGGCCGCTACGCAGGACGAGGTCGACCTCGCACCAGCCTCGTTGCCCGAGCCCGGGGGTCCGGCTCGCCGGACGCCGCGACCGGTCGGGCTGCCGCGACCGGCCGGGGCGCCACGACCAGCCGGTCCGCCACGATCGGGACCTGCCGGTCGTGCCCGTGACCCGCGCGCCGGGCGCGACGGGCGGGCGCCCCGCGGCCCCCAATCCGACGGCTGGGCACAGCTGTGGATCGGCGGCGGGCGTGCGGCCGGCCTGCGACCCGGCGACCTCGTCGGCGCCATCACCAACGAAGCGGGCGTGCCGGGTTCGGTCGTCGGCGCGATCCAGCTGTTCGACGACTTCGCGCTGGTCGACGTCCAGACCGCCGTCGCCGATCGCGTCGCGCGCGCCTTGCGTGGCGCGACGATCCGTGGCCGGAAGCTCCCTGTCCGACAGGAACGACGATGACCGACACGACCGCCACCCGCCCCGCACCGGCGACGACCGCCGGCGATGTCTCACTCCGCGGCGCCTTCGTGCTCCTCGGTCTGACCCTGATCGGTCTGGTGGCTGGGCTCATCCTGACGTGGGCCGGTCGCGAGGACATCGCGGACTGGGTGTGGGCGGTCCCGACGGTGATCGTCGGCATCCGCCTGCTCATCTCGATCGTCCGGGACCTGCTCGATCGCCAGGCCGGTGTCGATGTCATCGCCATCCTGGCGATCGGCGGCGCCCTGGCACTCGGGGAGACGTTCGCCGCGGCGGTCATCGCGGTCATGCTGGCCACCGGGGAGGCGCTCGAGCGGTACGCCGAGGGACGCGCCCATCGGGAGTTGACCGCGCTGCTCGGGCGGGCGCCGCAGGACGTCCACCGCCACGTCGCCACCGGCCTCGAGACCGTGCCCATCGGCGCGGTCGTGCCGGGCGATCGTCTGCTCGTCCGA
Organism: Candidatus Limnocylindrales bacterium; assembly: GCA_035692005.1. Taxonomy (GTDB): domain Bacteria; phylum Chloroflexota; class Limnocylindria; order Limnocylindrales; family CSP1-4; genus SPCO01. Next base: position 24,653 of record DASSII010000042.1, read on the forward strand.
CCGGGCGAGGTCGTCCCGGTCGACGGCATCGTGCGCAGTGCGTCGGCCCAGCTCGACGAATCGGCCCTCACCGGCGAGAGCCGGCTCGTGGGTCGCGAGGACGGCGACCCCGTGTCGAGCGGTGTCGTCAACGCCGGTGGGCCGTTCGACCTGCAGGCCACGGCCACCGCCGACGCGTCGACCTATGCCGGCATCGTCCGCCTCGTCGAGGAGGCCGGTCGGGCCAAGGCCCCGTTCGTCCGGTTGGCGGATCGCTACGCCGTCATCTTCGTGCCGGTCACCCTGGCCATCGCCGGCGTCGCGTGGCTCATCTCGGGCGATCCCGTGCGCGCCCTTGCCGTGCTCGTGGTGGCTACACCGTGCCCGCTGCTGCTGGCCGCGCCGATCGCGGTCGTGGCCGGCATCTCGAGGGCGGCCCGGCGCGGCATCATCGTCAAGGGTGGCGGCCCCCTCGAGACGCTGGCCCAGGCGAGGGTGCTGCTCTTCGACAAGACCGGCACGCTCACGGCCGGCCGGCCGCGCCTGGCGTCGATCGAAGCGCCCGATGCGGCGCCCGACGAGGTCCTCCGCCTCGCCGCTGCGCTCGAGCAGGCCTCGCCGCACGTGCTGGCGTCGGCGATCGTCGGCGCGGCCCGCCGACGCGACCTCGACCTGCCCGTCCCGACCGACGTCGTCGAAACGGCCGGCGCGGGCGTGTCGGGCACCGTCGACGGCCACGCCGTCGCGGTCGGTTCCGCGCGGTTCGTCGCGGGCGAGGGTGGCCTCCCGCGTTGGGCCCGCGAGCTCCGCCGGCGGGCGGTCCTCGAGGGTGCGACGAACGTGTTCGTGCGCGTCGACGGTCAGCTGGCAGGCGCGCTCGTGCTCGACGATCCGATCCGACCGGATACCCCGCGCGCGGTCCGCAGCCTCCGACGTGCCGGCTTCACCCGGATCGTGATGGTCACCGGCGATCATCACTCGGTCGCCGAGATCGTCGGAGCGGCCATCGGCCTCGATGGGGTCCTGGCCGACCGGGCACCCGCCGACAAGGTCGATGCCGTGCGCACCGAACGCGACATCGCCGGCGGGCCGCTGGTCATGGTCGGCGACGGGATCAACGACGCGCCGGCGCTGGCGGTCGCCGACGTCGGCGTGGCGATGGGCGCCCGCGGCGCCACGGCCTCCTCGGAAGCGGCCGACATCGTGATCACGGTCGACCGTCTGGACCGCCTTGCCGAGGCGGTCCGCATCGCCCGCCATTCGCGGCGGATCGCCGTACAGAGCGTCGTCGCCGGGATGGGCATCTCGCTGCTGGCGATGGTGGTGGCCGCGTTCGGCTACCTCCCGGTCGTGGCCGGCGCCCTGCTCCAGGAGGCGATCGATGTCGCCGTCATCCTCAACGCCCTTCGCGCGCTGCGCGGCGGACTGGAGCGCCCCATCCACGTCCCGGACTGGGCGACGATCGGCCCACGCCTCGTCACGGAGCACCAGGAGTTGGCACCCGGGATCGCCGCGCTGCACCGGGTGGCCGATCGACTCGATACGCTCGGACCGGTAGCCGCCCGCGAGGCCCTGCTCGAGACCCGCGCGTTCCTCGTCGACACCCTCGTGCCGCACGAGGAGGAAGAGGATCGACAGGTCTACCCGATCCTCGCGCGGGCGATGGGCACCGACGACGCCACGGCGGCGTTGCACCGCACCCACGTCGAGATCTTCCACCTCGTCCGACTGCTCGGTCGGATCGTCGATGAGCTCGGGCCCGACGGTCCGACGGCGGAGGACCGCAACGACCTCCAGCGCGCGCTGTACGGCCTCGACGCGATCCTGCGTCTGCACATGGCCCAGGAGGAGGACCTGTACGCCTCGATCGACGCGGAATCGACCGCGGCGCTCAGCGCGAAGCCGGCCTAGCGTCAGACGAGCGGTGCGACCTCGCGGGCGAACCGTTCGCAGCGGCGGTCCAGCTCGCTCGGATCGGTCGTGTCGAACCACAGGGCGATGTGCTCGACGCCGAGGGCGGCGAAGGCCCGAACCTCGGCGGCCATCTCCTCGGGCGTGCCGCGGATGGCCCACGAACCCGAGGTGGCTGCCCCGAACTCGGTGAACGCGCGGACCGTCAGTCGCGGCATGGGCCGCCCGGCGGCCTCGGCGGCGGCCCTGATGACCGGCACCCGCTCGGCGTAGCGGGCCGCGCTCGTGGCGCTCGAGTGGTAGCCATCGGCGAGCCGCCCGGTACGGACCAGAGCCGCCTCGGCACGTCCGCCGACGTAGATCGGCAGCGCGGCGCCCTGGTCGGGCAGCGGCCCGAAGGCATAGTCGTCGAACGTGTGGAAGCGGCCGTGGAACGGCGCGTCGGTGCCGGACCACAGGTGTCGCCACAGGGCGATCGTCTCGTCGAGGTAGGCACCGCGCACGGTCATCCGGTCGGCGACGCCGAGGTTGCCGAACTCCGTGCCGTTCCAGCCGATCCCGACGCCGGCGATGACCCGGCCGCCGCTGAGCGCGTCGAGCGTGGCGAGTTCCTTGGCCAGCACGACCGCGTTGCGCTGGGGGACGACGATGACGCTCGTCCCGAGGCGCACGGTCGGGTGGCGCGCGGCGACCCAGGTCAGGCTCAGGAGGGCCTCGAAGATGCGGCCGTAGTCGTCGGCGTCCGCTGTGGGGACGAGCACATGGTCGGTCGTCCAGACGGTCGACCAGCCGAGGCGGTCGGCGAGCGCGGCAGCCGCGTCGATGCCCTCACCGCTCGAGCCGTCGCGGAAATTGGGGAGGCACAGTCCATAGTCCATGCCCGCGATGGTAGCGGGTAGCCGGGCGAGGGAGACCTCAGCGGATCGTGATGCGCTGCCTGGCCGTCACGGCCGTTCGGTCTGGATCCGTGCGGGACTCGACGATCGCCGGCTCCCACGCGTACGAACCGAGCGAGATGACCCGGGCGATGTAGCGCAGCCGGGCGGTGCGCGAGTCACCGCCGGCATCGGCGCAGAAGGTCACCCGCTGCCCGGCCTGCGACTCGGGATAGCTGACGTCGACCGGTGCCTCGCCGGTCTCGGGATCCGTCCACGTTCGAAGGACGCCGACCGGGACGAGGCCGGAGGGGGCCAGTTCCGTCACCACGTGGCAGCCGGTCGGAGCCTGTGGCCCGAAGGTCACCCGCAGGTCGACGACGACCAGGTCGGAGGCGCGGATGGTGCCGGCCGGCGTGACCGTGCGCGTGATCGCCAGATCGGGATCGGGCGTGAGTTCGTCGCCAGCGAGCGCGGTCCGCCACGACGTCGTCACCCCGATCGAGCCGGTCAATGGCTCGACCGTCGCAGCGGCGAGCTGCCGGGCGGTCAGCACGGTGCGGAATGTGTCGCCGGCGGCGAGGTCGATCAGGCGGCGATCGCCGTCGACCGTCAGCGCGAACGTGGCCGGCTGTGGGCTCACGTGGGCGAGGATGCTGTGGGCGAAGCCGACGGCCTGCAGGGCGTACGGCACATCCACGTTGGGGTTGGCTTCGACGTAGGCCCAGTAGCGCGGTGCGGCCGGGTCGGCGATCGCCGCCATCAGCATCGCCATCGACGCGGTCGCCGCGGTGACGTCGCCCCCGTCCTCGCCCGCGCGCAAGCGCGCCTGGTCTCCGAGCGCCTCACCGAAGCGGGCCGCGATGTCACGGGCGATCGCACGGGCCGTCTGCGCATCTCCGAGCGCCGCGGCACCCTGCGCCAGGATCAGGCGTTCGCGCAGCGTCAGGTCCGCTCCGTCCAGCGCCGTCCGGATGGCGGGCAGGACCGATTCGCCCAGGCCGGCGAGCCCGGCCAGCGCCTTGTTCTGGCGCTCACGCGTTTCCTGCGGATCCAGCAGGACGGTTCGGAAGTAGGACGCCAGGGAGGAGCGTTCGAAGCGATCGGGCGCGACGAGGGCCGCGAGGACAGAGGCATCGAGGTCGCTGCTGGCGTATGGCAGGATCGCCAGTCCACCGTCCTCGGTCTGGTACCGGGCCCCGTCGAAGCTGGGGGCGGACGGATCGAGCTGCCGATCGGCGAACCGGGTCGTCAGCAGCCCTGCCGCGACGTCGGCGCCAAGCGCCGCTTCGAGTCGAGCGCCGCCGGCTGCGGCCACATCGGCGAGCATCGCCACCAGGCGACCGGCACCGGCATCCGAAACGATGACCTGGGTCAGGTCCGCACCGCCGCCGCGTAGCCGCGCGCTGGCTGTCGGTTCGATGTAGTCGCTGTGACCGCGCGTCAGCCGAGACCCGACCACGTCGAAGGTCCGCGTGAGCCGGTCGCGGCGGGTCGAGGCACCGCTCCCCGTCCGAACGCTGATGGTGATGGCATGCGTCCCGACCTGCAACGGCGGCAGTGGCACGCTGAGCGACGCGAACGCCGTCGTGCGCAAGCCGGACAGATGGAGCCCGAGGCTGTCCGAATCGACGGAGACCGTGACGCGATCGCCCGTCTTGAGCGCGTCTCCGAAGGCCCGGACCTGGATCGCTGGCCGGTCGGTCCGCAGGTACTGCGGCGCGATGGCCGCGTCCACGAAGAACGGCAGCGAGACGGGGATCTGGATGGCTCCCTCGCCGCCGCGCAGCTGGGCCCCGATCGCCGACGCGCTGACGTGCCACGACGTCAGGTCGTCCGACAGCGTGAATGACGTCGTCGCACGGCCGTCGGCGCCCGTCTGGACGGCCCGGAAGAGCAGCGAGTCGCGCAGGTCGCTGCGGTCGTCACCGCCGCCGGTGTCGCCACCACCGAACCCCTCGCCCTGCGGCGGCAGATGCGTCAGGTAGGTGCTGCGGATCGCCGGGCTGAGGTTGGCATACAGGTCGGACAGGGTGTCGGTCGCTTCGGCCGCGCCGATCACGAAGAGCTTCTCGTCCACGCCGCGCAGCACGACGGTCGCCGGCGCCGGTCGCCCCTGCGCGTCGCGTGTCCGGATGGACAGGCTGACCGGGTCGCCCGGCCGATAGCTCGACCGGTCGGCCCGAAGGTCGACGCTCAGGGCACGATCGGCGTTCCGGAATGCGGCGTTGTAGCTGGGCGCGACCTCGTATCCGCGTCCGGTGAAGCGAACGGCACCGATGACCACGTTCGGGGCTCCCCACGCGGGAAACGCCATCCGGAACCGGGCCGCCGCCTGGACCTTGACCTCGCGGATGTCGGCCTGGGCGAGGTAGAAGAGTTGCCGAGCCGTCGGGTCGGTCGGACGCGGGTCGCGCCAGGTGAGGTCGACCGTGTCGCCGATCCCGTAGCGGATGTCGGCGTCAGGCCCGCCGCGCGTCGGCCCGAACGTCGGCGACGGTTGTGCTTCCCGACTGGGCTGGCTGCTTTCGGCGTCGGACTGGGTCCTGGCGGTGTGGCCATCGGGATCGACCGCGGTGAGCTCGATGCGGTAGTCATGTCCACCCGTCCCGGCCGGGATCGACGCCGAGAAGCGGCCTTTGGCGTCCGTGGTGAGCCGGCGTGTCCCGGCGCGCCGCTCGGTGACCGAGTAGTCGTACGCCGGGACGACCTTCTTCTCGACGAAGTCATAGGTGGTGCCGATCTGCGTCCGAACCGGGATGAGCTCGATGAACGTGGCCCGCACGGCGCGCCGGGCGATGGGTGCGCCCCGGGGGTCGAGGTCCCAGATCGCGGACCCGCCCGCGACCTCGGCTTCCATGCGCGCCACGTCGACGGCGTTGAGCGTCCCCGTGAGCCGCACGCGCCCCGCGCGGATCTCGGAAGACGCGGCGATGGTCCAGCTGCTCGGGAAGATGACGAACTCGCGTGATGCACCGGCGATCTCGCCCTCTTCGGCGCGGGCGGGTTGCACCGAGACCTCGGTCTGGCGGGGCCCGCCGTCGTCTGCCTCGTCCCGGTCGAGGCGGGCCACGGTCCGCACGATGACGGTACCGGTCGAGTCGGTCGTCGGCCGGGCTTCGACGGCGCCGGTCATCCGCAGGCGCACGCCCGGGACCGGGGTGCCGTCGAAGAACGTCGCCTTGGCCGTGACCCGGATCCGATCGCCGGCGATGTACACCCGGCGGCCGGTCACCACATCCAGTCGGTAGGCAGGCTTGAGGATCTGCTGGACGGACAGTCCCTGCGACCCGATCACCCGGCCCCCGACTTCGAGGTCCAGCTGATAGGTCCCCTCGGGCAGGTCGGCGATCTTGATCGTCCCGGTGAACGCGCCGACCGCCGAGGGCGTCAGCGCCAGGGTCTCGATCGGCGGGGTGGCGTTGCCCCCGTCGTCGACCGCCGCCCGCAGCCGGATCGTGGCCGTGCCGGGAACGGTCCCGCTGTCGCGCGCCCGGACGACGCCCCACAGGTTGATCGTGTCGGTGCGCCGATAGACCGATCGATCGCTGTGGAAGACGCGCCAGTAGCCTGCATCCGCATCGCCGCTGCCGACGTACACGCCGGTGTCGCCCTTGCCGTCCACACCGCGCACGCCGGCCCCGGGCAGGAACGCGCCCATCCCGGCCGCATCGATCGTGACGGCGGGATCGCAGGCGCCGTCGCACGCGGTCGACTCCGGCGGCAACAGCGCAGCGGGGGTCGACACGAACAGCGTCCCGTCCGCGGTCGTCCGTCCGATGTCGCGGCCGTCGACGGCCACGCTTGCCCCGGCGATCGGGGTCCCCGATCCGAGGTCATTGGCCCACACGATCGTCTTGCCCTCGGCCACCAGCAGATAGCCCGCGATGTCGGTGACCTGCAGCACGGCCTGGACCGGGCGGGGCCCGGTCGGTACCTGGGCGAGATACCAGCCGGCGCGCAGCGGCTCGGGGAGTCGGGCCACCAGCGTTCCGTCGTGCTCGAGCAGCGGTACGTCGAATCCCGCGACCCGCGACAGTGCCGAACTGTCCACCTGGCCGCCGCTGTTCCAGCGACTCCAGTCGTTCGACCGCTGGAGCAGCCGGAAGGCGCCGATGGCCGCCGCCCGGTCGGCGAACCGATAGACCTCGACGCGTGCCGCAGCGGGCGGCGGCGGCTCCTCGCCCTCGCCATCCCAATCGGTGATGGCCCACAGCGACAGCATCGGGCGATCGCGCGTGGCCGATTCGTAGAGGTCGGTCGCGAAGGTGAACCTGGTGGCTTCGACCGGCGGCTCGCCGGCCGCCGCGGTCTCGAACCGGAACCGAACGTCCGCCTGCAGCGACTCGTGGGTCGCCCCGACGGTCACGCCACGAGACACCGTGACCGTGTAGACGGTCGCCGGGGCCAGCCGGTCGGGTGCGAACACGAGGACGCGGCCGTGCTGTTCGAAGCGTCCGCCGACCTTCGGCTCGATCGTGACATGGTCCGCGGCGTCGACCACGCCATCCTGGTCGAACGTCACTTCGATCCCGGTGTCGACCGGCACGTCGATGGCCGTGTCCTCCGGGAGCGTGCCGACGACACGCAACGGCTGGCTGGCCTGGAACGCCCACGAATCGAGGATCTGTCCCTGGTCGCCAGCCAGGCTGAAGCGATACACCGCCCCAGGTGTCAGCGGCTCCGTCGGTGTCAGCCGGACGCGACCGTCAGCTTCGACTGTCTCGACCAGGTCGAGGGCCGGACGGACGCTCAGCCGACGGGCCAGCTCGACCGCCGGGGTCGATCCACGGCTGGCGAGGACGAAGGTGCCATCGAGGGGTACGACGCCGCCGGCGTCCTCGTTGGGCGTCAGCTCCGCGACGGGGGACCAGTCCGTCGCGACGTGCGGGTCTGGTGATCCTGCGGGGCCAGCGGACGTGCCCGGCTCGGCCGAGGCGCCCGCACTGGTCCGCGGCGACGGATCGACACCCGCGATCGGCTGGTCGCCCGGGCGGGTCTGCCAGGCGAGCGTCCCGGCCACCAGGGCGACGATGACCGCCGCCGCCGCGACCATCAGGACCTGTGGTCGCAGCCGCGCGCGGAACCGCTCGATGGACCCAAGCACGGTCGGTCGGGCGATGGTTGGGAAGGCGGGCGCGACGTCTTCCGGCTCGGTGACCGCCGGAATCGTTTCGGGCGCCGGGATGGTGTCGAGGATCCGGCTCCGAAGGGCGTCGGGCGAATCCATCGCGGCAAGGCCGGAGATCGCCGCCGCATCGGTGCGCAACGCGCCCGCGACGGTGCGACAGGGCTCGCACGCCTCGAGGTGCGCGGTCAGTTCGGCCTCGTCGGACGGCGACAGTTCGAAGTCGAGGGCGCTGGCGCTCAGATCGAGCGCTCGCTCGTGGCTGATCATGCGAAGGACTCCATCGAGCCGAGCCGCTCGCGCAGTCGGAGCCTGGCTCGGCACATGAGGCTTCGGGTCGCCGCCCCGGTCCGGCCGATCGCCTCAGCGATCTCGAGCCCGTTGAAGCCGTTCGACGCCATGAGCAAGGCCGTGCGCGCGTCCTGTCCGAGTTCGCCCAGGACGTCGTCGAGATCGGACCGCCACTCGTGCTCGAGGTACTGCCGTTCGGGACCGCTGTCGGTCCGTCGATCGAGCAGCTCGCCGAGATGGTCGTGCGCGACCACGGCGCGCCGACGGCGGGAGATCGCCAGGTTGGCGATCACCCGGTACAGCCAGGCTCGGACGTTGACGGGTGGGCGACCGGCGTCGAGTTCGACGATCAGTCGCATGAACGCCTCGTGCACGAGGTCCTCGGCCGCCTCTCGGTCACGACTCGACCTGAGGGCGAAGCTGTACAGCTCTCGCTGGTGGGCGTCGTAGGCGCTCGCGACGAGGTCGGCCGTCGCCGGACGAGCGGCCGCCTGCCGCGAGATGACGGACTCCAGGTCAGTCATCGTCGCGAAGGTCAGGAGGGCATCCACGTACCATGTGACGTCCTTGCCCTTGGGCTGTTGCACGAGCCTGGTGGATCCGAGACCTCGCGATGTTGCCTGGTGGGGTCGACGGCCCCGCCAGTACAAGCGACGCTTGGTCGACACCGTTGTTGCAGTGTGATGCACGTGTGTCGGGAACTTGTCAGGAAGCGATCGTCGCCCGCCGCGCCCTGGCGAGACAAGTGCTGGACGGCCTCAAATCGTCTCACCAGAAGTGGCACGGATCGCGGACGGTGCTGGACGGGCGACGGCCCAGCCGTCCCGCCACCGTCCCGTCAAGCGCCAGCCGCCCCGAACGCCCCGTCCGCCCACCTGGACCTTGACGTCTGGGCAGATACCTTCCCATAATCCGCGTCATGCGTCGGAAGGCCGGCACCATCGTGCCCATCGAACGGCAGATCCTCGAGGCGACCGTGCTCCTGCGGGCCCGC
>DASSII010000043.1:0-8740 GCA_035692005.1 Candidatus Limnocylindrales bacterium
GGCCGCGGACCATGGGGCCCGGATCCTGGAGATCCGCCCGGACCCGTTCGGGGCCGCGATCATCGCGGAGCTGGCCGATCGTCTGGCGACCGATGGCGACGGGGCCGTCGTCGCGTTCCTGGGTCGAACGCGGGCCACACCCGGGACGCCGGCTCCCGGACAGGAGCGCGAGGCGGCCCGCCACGTCGGGCGGGCCGTCGAGATGCTCGACTACGAGGCCCATGAGTCGATGGCCCTCGACATCCTCGGCGCGATCGCCGACGAGATCGCCGAGCGCTTCAGGGTGACCCGCCTGGCGATCGTCCATCGGGCCGGTGCCGTTCCGCTGGGCGCGGCATCGATCGCGGTCGTGGCGGTCAGCCCGCATCGTGACGCGGCGTTCGCGGCTGCTCGCTATGCGATCGACGAGACCAAGGCCCGGGCGCCCATCTGGAAAGCCGAGCGATTCGCCGACGGGCACGTCTGGATCGGCCATCCGGCGCGGACCGGACCGGAGGAGGACGCGTGAGGGTCTACATCAGCGTCGACATGGAGGGCATCGGGGGGATCAGTCATCCCCATCCGACCGACCCGAAGGACGTTCGCTACCCGGTGTCGGTCGAGCTCATGATCGGCGAGACCAACGCGGCGATCGAGGGCGCGTTGGCGGCCGGGGCGACCGACATCCTGGTCAACGACAGTCACTGGAACATGACCAACCTGCTGCCGGCGGATATCCATCCGGCGGCCACGGTCCTGCAGGGCCAGAAGCCATGGTCGATGGTCGCCGGGGCGCTGCCGTCGGCCGATGTCGCGCCACGCTTCGACGTCGCGTTGTTCGTCGGCTATCACGCGCGCGCCGGACACCCGCGCGGGACGATCGCCCACACCTACTCGGACGCGCCGGTCGAGACGCGACTCGACGGACGGCCGACCGGTGAGTACGGCCTCAACGCGGTCGTCCTCGGCGCATGGGGCATCCCGGTCGGGCTGGTGACCGGCGACGACGCGCTGGCCGATGAGGTCGCCGCCTGGCTACCGTGGACCGAGCGGGTCGTGGTCAAGGCGGCGGATGGCACGACCAGCGCCGCATCCGTCCACCCCTCCGTGGCGCGCGAGCGGATCCGGGACGGGGCCGAGCGGGCGGTGCGACGCGCGCGCGACGGCGAGCTTCGGGTCCTCGAGGTCGGGCGACCGGTCACCATCGAGATCGACTACGCCCGCGCGACCGTCGCCGACCATGCGGCGATCGTGCCGGGGGCGGTCCGGGTCGGGGATCGGACCGTCCGCTTCGCCAGCGACGACCCGGTCGAGGCCTTCCGCGGCTTTCTGGCGATGAACCGGCTCGCCGGCAGCGTCGATGGCTGAGCTGTCGGTCGAGCGCCTGGCCGAGCGGGCCGAGACCCTCGCTGGAGCGTGGGGCGCGCGCGCCCGTGCGTCCACCACGCTCGGCCAGGAACGGGCGGTCCTGCGCCTGTTCGGGGTGAGCGGCCTGGATCGATCGGGGCGGCCGCTGGCCGGCGCGGCCGTCGACCGCTGGCTCGGAAGCGCTCGCGACGGACTGGGCGGCGGGATCGCGCTGCCGTTCGCGATGGCCCTGCTCGAGTACGACCTGCGCCCGATGCAGCTCGCGCTCGACGTCGCGTCGGGCGCGGTCGACCTTGCCCTCGAGGCGGAGCTGCTGCGCGAGCCGGACCGTCGGGCGCTGGCCGAGGCGGAGGCCGCGCGGCTGGCCGGCGCAGCGATCGAGCGCATCGATGCCGACCGCGTCGCCCGACGCGAACTGGTCGACCTGCTCGGCGACGCGCGCCGGCCGTGGCTCGGCACGACCCTGGCCGAACCCGATCTGGACGGGGCGCTGGACGAGGTCGTCGTGCTCGCCGAGGCCGGCTTCGACCTGCTGCGCGTGGAAGTCCCGATCGGCCGTGAACTCGCCGACCGGTTGCACGATGCCGGTGTCGACGTGCCGGAATGGCGGCCCGGCCAGCGTGGCGTCCGGCACGGGCTGGAGCCGCGATCCGAGCCGGCCGCCGCGGAGCGTCGCGCGGCACTGGGATCGCTCGGTCCGGACGACGGCGACCTCGCGCCGACCGGCAGTCAGCGGGCGCTCGGGCGCCTGCGTCGCGTGGCGGACGGCGTCGCGGCCGAGCGGCGCGGCTACGTCCGCCTGGGGACGGCGATCCCGCCGCTCGGGGTGCCGGAGGGCGCCGTGGTGGCCGCGTTCGAACGGGTCGACCTGGTCGAGGCGGATCCGGTCGCCGAGATCGTCGTCGGCGGCGTCGATCCGGACCGCTCGCTGGCCGACCACGCTTTCGCCCGTCGGCTGCACCGACGGTCCGACACGTTCGTGTCCATCGGCCCCGGCCCGCTCGTGGTCGCGCCCGACCTGGCCTCGGGCGTCCCGTCGGACCCCGCCACGCGTGCCGGACGGGCGCTCGCCCTGCAGCTGCTGGGCGTCGCCCTGGCACGGGCCGACGGCATCGCCGCCGGCCGGATCGTGGTCGGAGCCTATCCGGGTTGGCTGGCCGACGAGCACGGCGCGATCGCGCGCGTGCTTGCCGAGGTGAGCCTTCGGCGCCGGCTGTTCCCGGATCAGATGCTCCGCTTCGACGAACCGTCCGGCCCGGATGGCGAGTCAGCGGCTGCCGCCGCGTGGCCGTCCCTGCTCGGCGCGAGCCTGGGCCGGAGTGGTTCGCTCGCGGTCGTCATGCGCAGTCCGGATGTCGATCACCGGCGCGCGGCGGCCGAGGCCCGCGCGATCGCCACGACGGCCGCCGAAGTCGCGGCCGCGAGCCCGGTCGGCAAGCTGACCGGCATCGCCGAGGACCACGCCAAGGCCGCAGTCGCCGCGGCGGGCGCGATCCTCGAGCGGCTGGCCGACCTCGGTTGGCGCGCGGTCGTGGGCGAGGGCGGAGCCAGCCGACGGTCGATGGGCGGTGACGCCGTCGCGGAGCGGACCGAGGCGTTCGACCCGCTGGCCGCGATCGATCCGCGGCGCGGCTGACGGGCTCAGCCGCCCGACACCGCCGGGATCACGTGCACCACCGTCGCGTCATCGACCGATGTCGCCAGGTCGGCCGGAAGACCGTCGGCGAAGACGTTGATGTGCGGTCGCAGCCGGGCACCGTCGACCAGCCGGTCGCGCAGTCCTGGCACGCTCGCGTCGAGCGCATCGAGGACCTCGCCGACCGTCGAGCCGGCGACCGCGTGGCGTCGCTCGACGCCCGGGAAGAGCGCCAGAAGCGAGCGCGGCAGGAGGACGGTCGCCACTTCGATCGGATTCGCGACCGCGGTCAGTCGGCGACGGTGACGGTTTCGACCGCCCAGATCTCTGGCAGGTTAGCCGTCAGCAGGCGCCACGAGTCGCCCTCGTCCGCGCTGTGCCACAGCTGGCCGGTCTTCGTGCCGAAGGTGATGCCGACCGGGTCGTGATCGTCGCGGGCCATGGCCTCGCGCAGGACCGACAGGTAGGCGTCGTGCTGCGGCAGACCCGCAGCGCCGCGCGTCCACGTGTCGCCCCGGTCGCGCGTCCGCCACACCGCGACACTGGCATCCGGGACGAACCGGCCCCGATCCGCGCCGTTGAGCGGGATGACCCAGAAGGTCGACGGGTCCCGAGGATGGGTGACCAGTGGGAAGCCGAACTCGCTGGGCACACCGGCCGATAGGTCGGTCCACGACGCGCCGCCGTCGGTCGAGCGATAGACGCCGCAGTGGTTCTGTTGGTAGAGCGTCTCGGGTTCGCCGGCGGCCATCGCCAGCTTGTGCACGCATTGACCGGTCACCGGGTGTGGATCGGGCATGAAGTCGGCCCGGACGCCGCGATTGCGCGGCTCCCACGTCGCGCCACGGTCGCGCGTCTCGAACACGCCCACCGCCGAGATGCCGACCCACGTCCGCGCCGCGTCGGTCGGGTGGGGAACGATCGTGTGGAGGATGAGGCCGCCGGCTCCGGGCTGCCAGGTCGGACGGGTCGGGTGGTTCGTCAGCCCTTCGACCTGCGTCCAGCTCGAGCCGCCGTCCTCGCTGCGGAACAGCCCGGCCGGCTCGACGCCGGCGAGGATCGCGCCATCGGGCGCCACGGCGAGACTCCAGACGGTCTTGATCGAGCGGTCCGGCGGACCGTCGCCGGTGGAGGCATCGTCGGCGGCCGTCTCGGTGGCGGTCGCGTCGCCGGCGGCGTCCGCGGGCGAGTCGTAGGTCAGACCCTTGCTCGAATGGGTCCAGGTCGCGCCCAGGTCGTCGCTCCGCCAGACCGCGGGCCCATACCACGGGCTTCCGCCGGCGGCCAGGATGGCGCCGCTGGCGGGCTCGACGATCAGGTCGTGGATCGGCCAGCCTTCGCACAGGGGACCGCGCAGGTCCCACGCTTCGGCCCTGCCGTCGCGCTCGAGGAAGAAGGCGCCCTTGGGCGTACCGATGAGCAGGATGTCGCGTGTCATGAATGGCGTCCTCCGCGTTGCCGTCGGGTGACTGTACCCGCTCAGCGTCCCTGCCGCCTCAGCGCGGTGCTGCCGGCGCCTTGGCCTCGAAGCTGCCGAATCGGCCGTCCCCGAGCTCGAGATAGCCGATGGTCCGACGTCGCGGATCGAACGCCGTGGCCTCGAGCAGGACGTGATCGGGCAAGAACTCGCGGAGGGTGCCGGCCGGGCCCTGCGCCGGGAAGGTCCGGCTCGCACCGGTCAGCACGTCCTCGAGCTGGACCGCCGTCAGGGCCCCGTCCGCATCGAGGACCGGCCACGCCACGAACCCGGTCCCGGCCAGGGCGAGCGGATCGCTGTCCGGCGGCGCGAGGTCCGTGACCGCGTCGCCGTCGATCCGGTAGGCCTCGCCGGCGCGCCCGATGGTCGCGGCCAGCCGGCCATCGTCACCGACGATGAGCGGCGCGCCGACGTCATCGATGGTCGACGGTAGCGGCCCGACGATGGTCACTCGCCCGCCGACCCAACCGGCGGCGACGGTCCGTCGGTCAGGTGACAGCGCGACCCCGAACGGGGCGCTGGCGACCGAGGCATCGGCCGGCAGGGCGGCCTCCCACAGGACCGCGGGCCGCCCGCCCGCCAGCGGCACGCGCACGACCTGCCGGCCGGCGCCCGCATCGCGGACCGCGAGGACTGACTCGGACGTGTCGGGCAGCACCTGGCTGACCCGGTCGAGCAGGACCCGGGGCGGGACCTCGGGGCGCACGAGCGTCAGCTCGCTCGCGCCCGGACGGTCGACGATGACCACCATCGCGTCCCCGACGAGGAAGGCGTCACGGACCGAGGTCGTGGCCTCCGCGATGCGTGGCAGGTAGACGACGCTGCCCTCGCCGGCGAGGTCCGTCGTCCATAGCCCGGCCGTGCCGGCCGCGTCGACGAGCCAGATCAGCCGGCCCTCGGACGCCAGGACTGGCCCGCTCGACGGGCTGGCCGCCGGCGAGGCCGCTACGGTCGTGTCGACCGTCGGCGACGGCCCGGCGCTGCCCGGCGGCGGGGTCGCCGGTCGTGGTGCGCAGCCTGATGTGGCGAGGACGACGGCCGCCGTGATCGCGACGCCGACGGCCCGACCGTGGATCACGTCGCGAAGCTCACCCACGCCCAGCCGATCGGTTCCTCGGCGATGGCACATCCCCAGCGGACCGGGCTGATCGTCGCGGTATACGTTCCGACGCCAAGGGTCGACGCCCGGAAATCGACCCATTCGATGTTGGAGGCGCTCCGATTCGAGGATCCGACCACCTGGTCGCCCTTCCGGATGGTCAGGTTGAGGTCGGCATAGCGCCGGGACACGGTCGATCCGGAGCGCGGGTTGGCGGCACCGGTGTGGGCCATCCAGTCGACGACGAAGCGAACGTGGCGATCGGACGCGCCCACGACGAAGTCGACGCGGATCGGATCGGGCAGCGCGTAGCAGTCACCGTGGCGCTCGGCCGTGATCGTCGTCCCGCCGTAGTCGCCGGTCAGCAGTCGTTTGTCACGGGCAGCGATGCGGGTCGCCCACTCGGCCGACAGCGCGCCCATGCCCTCGGCGCCCTGGTTCTCGACACGCGACGGGGTCAGCGCGTGCCGTCGTTCCGACGCCGCCAGGATGATCGCCTTGACCCGCTCGGGGAAGTTCAACAGGGAGGGCTGCTGGCCGATGACCGAGGCGGCGACGCCGGCCACCATCGGCGTCGCGGCCGACACGCCGGTGCCATTGGCGAAGCCGGTGCTGATCGTCTGGGCCGGGGCGACCAGCTCGGGCTTGACCCGATCGTTCACGTCGCCCGGATGGCCGAGGGGGTCCTCCCAACAGAACCCTGGCTCGGACCGGTCTGTCCGGTACCACAGCCAGCGGCCGTTGTTCGAGGCGCCCCCGACCGTCAGCACGTTCCAGGCCGAGCCAGGACTCTGGACCCGTTCGTTCGTGCCAGGGCAATTCGAGTTCGACGCCGAATAGTTGTTGCCGCCGTTGCCGACCACCAGGCGGTGGTGATCCCAGACCACCGCATCGAAGTAGGCGTCCGAGGTCGAGAACGTGCTGCGGTCGTTCTGGACGAGGGACATCGTCACGAGATGGGCGCCCCCCAGGAGGATCGCGCAATCGACCGCCTTGAGGATGCGCGGGTCTGCCGAATCCGCGGTCGGCGCTGCGTCGGCGGAGACGTCGACCAGGCGGGCGTTGTTGGCGACTCCCTTGTACGTCCTGCCACGCCCGACCGCGATCGCCGCGGCCCAGCTGACATGCCGGATGGCGGCACTGTTGCGGTACGAGCCGCGCGAGTGCGGACAGGACAGGCCCGTCGAGCTGACCCGATAGCTGTCGAGTCGCGCCGGGCCGAGACCGGACAGGCTGTAGTCGACGCGGGTGTACTCGACGATGCCGACGACGACCCCGCGACCCGAATAACCGCGCGCGTCCGAGTAGTTCGCGCCGATGGCGTCGTGGGCCACGTTCATCGTCGGTTTCCAGCTCGATGGGGCCCGGACCTGGCGGACCAGGTCCTGCTTCGCCAGCCGCTCGGCGCGCGCCGCGGGCAGCCGGGCGTAGACCATCGGCGCGAGATCGAGCGTGACGATGTCGGTCGCGCCCTCCTCGCGAGCGGCCGCCAGGAACGGTTTGCGATACGTTGCGAGCAGGGCGGCCTTGGCCAGGATGAGCTCCTGGCTGGCCCGACCGACGGCCGCGATGTCGTCGCCGATCGGTCGGTCGTCCTCCCAGCGCAGCTCCGGATGGCGGGCCCGCACGCGCTCGACGGCCGGGCCGTAGTCGGGCGCCCGGAGGATGTAGGCAAGCAACGGTGCGCTCGGCACGCCTCGCGCCGCGGCCTGCAGCCGGGCGCGCGCCGGTGGGGTGATCCGTGGCTGCGCCTCGATGGCGCGATCGACCCGAGCCTCGAACGCAGCCGCATCGAGCGTCGCGCCGCTGTCGAGGTCGACGGCCACGAACGCCTGCCGACCACGCGCGTCGTCGAACAGCCCGGTCCAGTAGCGTCGGCCGCCGGCAGTCGCCTGCGGATCGTCGTAGGCCACGGGCCTGAGGGTGGCGGCACGGACGCCGAGGATCGCGGCGGCCTTGGCCCGTCCTGCGGCTTCGGCTCGACGCTGGGGGAGCGGCGTCGGGTTCGCAGCCATCGCCGCGGAGGCCGTCGAAGCGGCCAGGATGACCGCGAGCGCGAGGGTGAGGAAACGCCGCATCGGCAGGCTCCGTGGGGTTCGGAGGCATGGTCGGTGACCGCCTGACCATACCGCACGGGCGCCACGCTGGCCGGCCGGTGGTTCCGGGTCGGCGAGGTGCCGCGCTGCGCGCGGGACGGTGGCATGCCCGCGTGCGATGCACGGTCAGTGTCGACGCCCCGAACCGCCGGCGCCCCGATCCCTCAGTCCGAGGCGTGGTCCGGTCGGCTGGCGCGGATCGTTGCCAATGCACCGGGGTCGTCGAGGGATGACACGTCGCCGGGATCCTGCCCGAGCCAGGCCGCCCGGATGACGCGCCGCATGACCTTGCCCGAGCGGGTCTTCGGCAGGGCCGTGACGACCGCCACGACGTCGGGCTTGAGCGGCTTGCCGAGCTCGTCCGCGACGGTGCGCGCGATCGCGGCCCGGAGCGAGTCGTCGGCGGTCACCCCGCGATGGAGGACGCACAGGACGACGATCACCTCGCCCTTGATCGGATGGGGCACGCCGATCGCCGCGGCTTCCAGTACGGCTGGGTGCCCGACCGCCGCGCTCTCCACCTCCGCCGGCCCGACCCGCTTGCCGGCGATCTTGAGCGTGTCGTCGGAGCGGCCGTGGATGTACCAGAACCCATCGGCATCGATCGAGGCCCAGTCGCCATGGGCCCACATCCCCGGCCAGCGTCGCCAGTACGACTCCTCGTAGCGTTCGGGGTCGCCCCAGAACCCGCGGGTCATGCCCGGCAATGGCGCCCGGATGACGAGCTCGCCGACGGTGCCCCGGACCGGACAGCCGGCGTCGTCGACGACGTCGGCCGCGGTCCCGATGCACGGACCGGAGAAGGACGCGGGCTTGATCGGGCCGATGACGTTGCCCCCAACGATGCCGCCCGAGACTTCCGTCCCACCCGAGTAGTTGACGATCGGGCAGCGACCCTCGCCGACCTCGCGGAAATACCACCACCACGGCTCGGGATTCCATGGCTCCCCGGTCGAGCCGAGCACCCGCAGCGACGAACGGTCATGGCCACGGACGGGGGCTTCGCCGTGGGCCATCAGTGCCCGGATGACCGTCGGCGACAACCCGAGATGGGTGACCCGGCGACGCGCCACGATCGACCACAG
>DASSII010000044.1:0-10670 GCA_035692005.1 Candidatus Limnocylindrales bacterium
TGCGCGTCGGTCAGCGCGATGAGATTCGGCGTGCCGGCCGCGACCGCGTCGGTCAGCACGGTCGAATGCAGGCCGAGGTGGGCGTCGGCCGCGCGCAACAGACGGTACAGGTCGATGTCGCGGACCACCGAGATGGGCGGCGGGTCGTAACCGCCCGCGGCGGCCAACCCGATGAGCAGGTCGCGATGGGGTCCGTCGGTCCGCTCGCCGGGATGCTGCTTGAACGCGACGTGCACTCCCGGCAACGGACCACCCAGCAGGCGCTCGAGCGTCGGGGCAAGGTGGGCGCGCTGCACGAACGGGACGTGGACCGTGGAGACCACGAGCAGCCGGTCGCCGTCACGAACGCCGAGCTGGCGGCGGACCGCGAGGCGGTCGGCACCATGGGCGGCGTCCCCCGCGTCGTTTGCGCCGGAGCCGGGCCGCTCGTCCAGGTCGAGCCGGGGCGACCCCGAGACTTCCACCTCGTCATCGAGGTAGGCGCCGCGCGCCAGCAGCATGTCGCGCTCGTACGAGCCGTACACGAACGTGCGCCGAGCACGGGCGACGGCGCGGTGGCGTCGATGCGGGTAGCCCGGATGTCCCGGGTACAGGATCCCGTGCTGGACCGCGAACACCGGGACACCGGCGGCCTGACCCGCGGTCAGCCACGGCACCCGGATGCCCTCCTGGGCCAGGACCACGGCCACCGGGCGCAACTCGGCGAGCAACCGCTCGACGCGGGCACGCTGGCGCACATCGATGGTGACCACATGATCGGTCGCCGTCCGCAACTCGGCCAGGAAGGCCTCGCCGAGATCCACTCCGCCCACGTCGAACGACCGCACCCCGAGCGCGTCGAATGCCGAGCCGACATCGGCCAGGGCCCGCTCGACCCGGGCACCATCCTCCGCGCCGGACCAGCGGGTGCGCAGGAGCGACTGGGGCAGCATCCGTTCGTCACCCTCGAGGATCGAGCGGTCGTCCTGCCGGCCGTCATCGAGGCCCATCGCGAACAGCGTGACCGCGAACCCAGCGACCTCGAGGGCGGCCACGACCGAGCCCAGGATCGGGTCGCGCGGACGATCGTCGGCGGCCGCCACGCGCTGGTACGTGGCCGGCGTCGTCAGGACGACGATCCGTGGCGTGGGATCGGAGGCCATCGCCGCCGCCCGTTCGTCCATCGCCGAGGGTCGACCGTCGCGAGCGACCGGCGCGGTGCGAGCCGGGGACGGGCGGAAGCGGCGGATCAGCCGGCCGATGGAGCGCCGCTCGATGCTTCGCGGCGGTGCGCCAGCCGTCATCGGTCGCGCCGTCTCCACCGCCGTGCCACCCACCACCTCGACCTCGCCGATCCGCGCCGCGACGTCGATGAGGGCCGCTTCCTCGGCCGGCACGGTGAACGTGGCCCCGTCAGCGGTCGCGCCCAGCTCCTCGAGCGCGTACCGCCACAGCGATCGCTCGTGCAGCCACCGCCACATCGTCTCGCGCAGGCGGAACCAGAGCGTCACGTCCTCGACGATGAGCCGATCGGCGATACCGGTCGCGTCGGCCCATGCATCGAGCCGCTCGAGCGCCACGTCGAACACGTCTCGCACGCCCGTCACTGCGCCGAGGAGGCGCCGGCTCGCGACCACGTCCGGCCGGTCGCCGGGCAGTGGTGTCCACGCCGGATCGAGCACGACCACGGTCAGGCCGTCCCGCGGCGGCGGGATGTCGCCGGCGTCCGCCACGAACACCCGATGCGTCGGGGCGGTGCCGCTCATCGTGAGCCCCGAAGTTCTGCGACGGTGGCCAGCAGCCAGGGGATGACGTCGCGGAGCGCGACATCCCACGACGCCGGCACGGCCTCCGCCGACGCCGGCGGATCAGCTCGCTCGGCCGCTGCCACCCCCTCGGTGAGGGCCGTGACGAGGGGCTCGAGGGCGGCCGGCGCCGCGTGGATCGTCGGCCCGAGGGCACGCAGCGCGTTCGCGGTCTTGCCACCGAACGTGTTCGTGACGACGTGGCCCCCGGAAGCGGCCATCTCGAGCGGCGGGTAGCTGGTGTGCGGTGACAGCATCAGCGACATGAGGAGGTCCGTCTCGCCCAGGAAGGCCGCGTAGCCGGCGTAGTCCAGCCACGCCTCCGCCCGGAGCGTGCGCGTGGCGTCGATCGGCAGCTCCGGCAGCTCCGAACCGATCGCGCGGAACTCCCATGCCGATCCGTCGAACACGCCCCGGGCGGCGGCGGTGCGGAGGACGGCGAGGCCGAGGTCGAACAGGTTGCGGGCGTGCTTCGGGCGGGCGTAGAACGCCAGTCGAAACGGCTCGGCGGGGCGCCGGCGGGAACGCTGGAACAGCGTGCGGTCGACGGCCGGGACGAAGGCGATCGATGGCTGCGCGGGGTCGGCGAACCGACCGCTGCCCGTCGCCCGCAGGTGATCGGCCAGCGACGGCTCGTTGACGATGGCCCGCATCGGCAGGTCGTACGTCGCGGCCGCCAGCGCGTAGTTCGTCGACCAGGCATAGAACCCTGGCTCGAAATCCTGGATCAGGTACACGAATGCTGGCCCGCCGGTGATCGACAGCGCTGCGTTCGCCACGTGGGCGGTCGGCCACCAGGTCGCCACCAGCACGTCGCCTCGCCCGACCGCGAACTCGGCGTCGGGCGCCGACGCATCGACGAACGCGACGGCCGCCGGGTCGGGGTCAAGGCCGGTCACGGTCCGGATGTGGGCGCGCAGGGCGGTCTCGTCGGGCTCGAGCGGTCCACCGGTCGCCACGTAGCGCAGTCGGATGCCGGAGCGCACCAGTGGCGCGGTCACGTGGAAGATCGTGTTCGGACCGCCCGACATCCGGCCGAGCTGAAGGTGGGGAACGAGCACGACGACCCGCGGGTCAGCGTCGAGCTCCGCGTCGTGTCGCGGCCGCGGACCGCGGACCAGCCTCGGCCCCGACACGTCCCGGTAGGCGGCGAACGGATCCTTCGCGGGAATCCTGACCGCGGGCTGGCCAGGCTGGGCCGGACCGCCACCGGTCGCCCGGCGGATGCGGCCGATCAGCGACCGCGCGCCGATCGAGGCGGTTTGCCCATCACGCTCGGTCATTCGCGGCGCGACCAGAGACCGGCCTCGGCCAACGCCTCGTCGATCGACGCCGCACGATGGTCGAAGGTGTGTCGCGCGAGGACGGCCGCCCGGCCCCGCTCGGCCCGCGCCCGCCGCTCATCGGGGTGGGCGAGGGCATGATCGACCACGGCGAGCAACTCGCCATCGTCGTCGTACTGCGCCACGGCGTCGTCCAGCGCATCGGTCATCCCGGCGACCCGATCCGAGACGACGAACGCCCCGCTGGCGAGGGCGTCGTAGACGCGGTTCGAGACGAACCCTTCGTCGCGCATGTCCTCCCAGTGGTCGCTCAACACGACAGCGGCGCCCGCATAGTAGCGATGCAGCTCGGCATTGGGGATCCAGCTGCCGCGGACCAGCGCAGGGTCGATGAACTCGGGTTTCCAGTTGCCGCCGTAGACCGCCACGTCATGACCGGCGGCGGCCAGCGTCTCGAGGACGGGCCGGCGCACGCCGCGCGAGTTGCCGACGAACAGGATCTCGTGGGCCGGACCCCCGGCGGCGGGGTGGAACCGTTCTGGGTCGGTGGCCTGCAGGAGCGGGCGGACCGGCCGTGCGACGCGCGCGGCAAGGTCGGCGGCGAACGGCTCCGAGGCGACGAAGACGAGGTCGTAGGTGTCCGCGACCGACGCCCGGACCCGGTCGGGGTGACTGATCACCCACAGGATCGACGGTTGACCCGGGCGGACCGGCGGCGTGGCGATGCCCGACAGGTGCAACGCGACATCGGCCCGGATCGCACGCGGATCGTCGGCCTCCGGTGCGATGAGCACCGCGACCGCTCGCCCGCGTCGGGCCAGCGCCCGCTGCAGGGCCCGGGCGAACGCCGTGTCGCCCCAGGTGGCCGCCGCCTCCCACGACGTGGGGGCGATGTGGATCGCCAACTTCGGCGCGTCGACCCAGGCGCGGAGCGCGGCCCGCGTGCCGTCGGCGAGCCGCAGCGGATCGACGGCGACCGCGCGCTGGGCCGTGTCACGGCCGATGCTGGCGGCGGTCTCCTGCGAGTCGGACAGCACGACGTCGTAGTCGTCGAGGGTGTGGGTCCTGGCTGCGTCGTCGTCCCAGGACGTGACCCACGCCACGGCCACGGCGGTGGCCGGGAGATGCCGGCGAGGAACGTCGGCCCCGATGGCGATGACGACTTCCGGCGCGGGTCCCCCGGTGGGGGTCGGCAGACCGCCCGTCGTGACACGCCAGCCGAGCCCGCCGAGCGCGCCCGACAGCGCGCGCGCCGCCGAATCGTCGCGGCCGCCACGATCCACGTCCGCGGCCGCTGGCGGGACGATCGCGACCGACAGCGAACCCGTGTCGATGGCGCGCGTCAGGGCCGCGCGGAAGGCGGCCCCATCCGGCGGCGAGACAGGCGTGCCGGTGGGCTGGGCGCCGCGCCGCCGACCGGGCAGGGATCGCGCGATGCGTCGGGCGAGGCGTGCGGCGAACCGGTCGACACGGACGACGGCCGGGACGAGCGGCAGCGCAAGGTCGGCCTGGGCCTTCGCCAGGCGCTTGTCGCGGTTCGCGACGCGCCGCGCGTCGTGCGCATGGCGCTCGTCGCGTCGCTGCAGTTCCGCCTCGAACCGGTCGCGCCGGCGGCGGGCACTGCGCTCCGCGTCGGCCAGGCGCCGGGCAAGCGCATCCCGTTCGGCGCGGATGGCGTCAGGCTCGTCGGGTGGCGACGGCGGGTCGCGCCGGGTCGATGCGTTGGGGTCCACGCTGCTCCGTTCTGTCGTCGGGCCACAGGATAGCCGGGCCACCGCGCCCGACGCCGACTCGATGCCGGCTCGTACCCCGACCGCGCTCGCCCCTGTGCTACGGTCCCGCGGCATGACCCGCATCGCCTACCTGTCCTACTCGACGGCGGAGTACGACGGACGCACCCTGCGCATGGCTCGCTCGGCGATCGAGGCCGGCTACGACGTCGTGGTCTACGCCCGCTGGCAGAAGGGCCTGCCCTTCGAGGAGCAGGCCGCGGGCTATCGCATCGTGCGGGTGCCGGCCATCCCGGAGCTGGCCATCCCGGGCCGTCGTGGCAACGCCCGCCGGCGGGTCGCGTCGGCGCGACGTCGCCAGGCAGCGTTGGAAGCGGCGGCCGACGTGGCAGCCGAGCGCGCGACGGGCCGCTCGAGCCACCCGCCCGGGCCGATCGCCGCCGCCACCTCGCCGGGCCGCGATGGATGGGTCCCGGATCGCCTCCGCGGCACCCCGGTCGGGCGTCCGCTGCGCGCCATCAAAGGCGTGGTGCACGGCGTCCGCAAGGCCGTGGCCGATCCTTTGCTGCTGTTCCCCCTCCGGCCGATGGGCTGGGCGGCCGCCCTTGACGACGTGGCCGAACCCGCTGACATCTGGCACGGGATGTGGGCGGGCTCCCTGCCGGCCCTCGAACGGTTGCGTCGTCGTCTGGGCGGCCACACCGTGTACGACAGCCGCGACGTCTACATGCGCTCGCGCGGGTTCGAGCGGATGGGACCCTGGAAGGCCCCGTTCGCCGCCCTCGAGCGACGCTGGGCGACGTCCGCCGACGCGGTCCTCACCGTCAACGACGCCTATGCCGACCTGCTCGCAGACCAGTTCGATATCGAGCGCCCGCCGGTCGTCCGCAACACGCCCGAGCGCTACACCCGTCCGGATCCGCCGCCCGACCGCATCCGTCAGGCCCTCGCGCTGGGAGCGGACACGCGGATCGTGCTGTACCAGGGCGGTCTGCTGACGGAGCGCGGCATCGAGCAGGGCATGGACGCCATCCTCGAAGTGCCCGACGCCGTCCTTGCGCTGATGGGCATGGGCAGCTCGCGGGATGCCTTGCGCGAGCGCGGGTCGTCGGCGCGCTACCGCGACAAGGTTCGCTTCCTCGATCCGGTCACGCCCGACGAGCTGCTCGATTGGACCGCCTCGTCGGACGTCATGCTCATGGCCATCCAGCCCACCAGCGTCAACCACCGCTACACCACGCCACAGAAGCTGTGGGAGGCGCTCGCCGCGGGCGTGCCGGTGGTCGCCTCGGACCTGCCCGGCATGGCCGACGTCGTCAACGAGGTCGGAGCCGGCGCCCTCGTCGACCCGACCGATCCGCACGATATCGCGCGCGGGATCCGGGCCATCCTCGATGCGCCGGCCGCGGAGCGGCTGGCGATGCGCGAGCGAACGTGGCGCAGCGGGCAGGATCGCTACAACTGGGAGTCACAGGTCGACACGCTGTTCGCCTTGTACCGCCGACTCCTCGGCGACGCTCAGGGCTGAGCCCGGTCGCCCACCGGTCGGTCCCCCGCCAGCCGCTCGATGAGGGCGAGGTAGCCCCGCGAGGCCCGCTCCCACGCGGCGTCCTCGACGACGGCCGTGGCGCGAGCGACCGCTCGCTCGCGCTCGAGCGGCTCGTCGACGAAGCGGACGATCGCGGCCGTCAGCGCGGTCGCATCGCCGGGCGGATAGGTCGCCACGGCACCGTCGGGGAACATCCGCACGACGGTCGGCAGGGCGGACGCCACGACCGGCTTGCCCATCGCGGCGTACTCGTGGACCTTGCCCGAGATGGTCAGCGCCGTGAACGGGTCGAGCCGGGTCGGGGCGATCCCGATATCGGCGTTGGCGACCGCCGCCGGGACGTCATCGATCGGGATCCGCCCGTGGAACGTGACCCGGTCCGCCACGCCGAGCTCGGCGGCCAGCGCCCGCAGCGCCGCCTCCGAGTCGCCCCGACCGTACAGATCGAGGACTGGGTCGAGCTCGGGCCGGGTGGTCACCAGCGCAGCCAGGGCGCGCAGGGCCACGTCGAGCTCGTAGGTGGGCGTCAGTGCGCCCGTGTAGATCAGGCGCAATCGACCGTCCTCGCGGAAGCCCCGGCGCGGGTAGGCCCCTCGGTCGAATCGGGCCAGCGACGGGCTGTTGATCACGATCTGGATCTTGTCCCGCGGGACGCCCAGTGCGACGAGCCGATCGCCCATCGCCTCGGTCGTGGTGATGGTCTTCGTCGAGACGGCGACGGATAGCCGTTCCTGGAGCAGGACCAGCCGGTGGAGCAGCGGCCGGTTCGCCCCCGGGAAGCGGGTCCGGAAGAACTCCGGCATCGCCTCGTGCAGGTCAAGGAGAAGCGGCACCCCGACCAGCCGCAACGGCAGGCCGGCGAAGACCAGGAAGTCAGGCAGCGAATGGGCCTGCACGACCGCGACGCGCTGGCGGCGGTGCGCCTTGACCGCTGCCCAGGTCGCGCGGGCGAAGAACTCGAGGTACTCACCAAGGTAGGTGCCCAGGCCGGCGCCCTGGTGGCGCTGGACATCGAGGTTGCGGACGCGTACGCCGCCGAGCACGGTGTCGGTCGGATCGCCCTCCCGCCGCAGGCCGATGACGGTCACCGGGCGGCCCGTCGCGACGATCGCCTCGGCCTGGCGACGGACGCGCGGATCCTCCTCGTAGTAGGCATGGACGATCATGAGCACCGGCCGCGGCGCGCGGCGGCGCCCGCCCGCGGTCAGTCCCGGGCCGACCATCCGGCTCCCAGCCGCAGGACCTGGCGGTCCGCGACCGCGTGGCCCCGGGAGCTGTCGACGGTGTCGACGACCAGCGCCGCGCGCTCGTAGACACGACCCCAGTCGATGGCGGCGTGGGCCGTCACCACGACGATCGCATCGGCCCAGGCGAGCAGCTCGTCGAGCTCACTGCTTTGCCGGGTCACCCCGCTCGCGTCGGGGTACGACGCGACGTGCGGGTCGTGGTAGCGCACGTCGGCGCCTCGCCCGGCGATGCCGGCGATGACCTCGGCTGCGGGCGAGTTGCGGGCATCCCGGACGTTGGGCTTGAAGGCCACGCCGAGGACGCCGATCTTCGCGCCCTTGAGTGCGCGGCCACGATCGTTGAGCGCCTCGCCGGTGAGGTCCACGACGTGGCGCGGCATGGCGAAGTTGATGTCGCCCGCGAGCTCGATGAAGCGATCGATGAAATCGAACTCGCGCGCCCGCCACGACAGGTAGTACGGATCGACCGGGATGCAGTGACCACCCACGCCCGGACCGGGCGTGAAGCGCATGAACCCGAACGGCTTGGTCGCCGCGCCGTCGATGACCTCCCAGACGTCCAGCCCCATCCGCTCGCACAGCAGGGCAAGCTGGTTGGCGAACGCGATGTTGATGTTGCGGAAGACGTTCTCGAGGAGCTTCGAGAGCTCGGCGGCGTCGGGCGACGACATCTCGACGACGCGGTCGTTGATGTTGCGCAGGAGGGCCGCCGCGCGATGCGTCGCCTCGGGCGTCATCGCCCCCACCAGCCGCGGGACGCCCTTGCTGGCGCTCGCGGGGTCGCCGGGGTTGACCCGCTCGGGGGCGAATGCCAGGTCGAAATCGACCCCGGCCTTGAGCCCGCTCTGCTCGATGACCTCGCGGAACGGCCCGGTGGTCGTACCCGGGAACGTGGTCGACTGGAGCACGACCAGCTGGCCGGCACGGATCCCGCCGCGGATCGTCTCGGCCGCGGCCAGCACCGGCGCGAGGTCGGGGTCCTTGGTGGCCGTGATCGGTGTCGGGACGCAGACGAAGATGGCATCCGCGGCGGGGAGGTCGGCCTGCTCGGGCGACACCACCCGCAGGCCGTTCGACAGGGCCGCGCCGAGTCGCTCATCCGACACGTCATCGATCGGCGACGTGCCGGCGTTGAGCTCCGTCACCCGACCGGCGTAGGCATCGATGCCCTCGACCCGCAGACCGGCCTCGGCGAAGCTGATGGCCAGCGGCAGGCCGACGTAGCCCAAACCGATGACGGCGACCTGTCGATCCTCGCTCACGATCCCTCCCTGCGCTCGGCCGGGCCGGCCGACCCTCGCCCGGCGACCGGGCGGATATCCGGCCAGAGGATACCCGGAGCGGGCGTCGGGCCGGGTCGGGCGCCCGTGCTACCCTTCGCCGCGATGTCTGCCACCAGTGAGGTCCCCGCCGTATTTCGCCATGGGGCGGCGAAGCCGGGGCCGCTCCACCTCCTGCGCGAAGCGATCGCCGACATCACCTCGCGACGCCGACTGGTGGGCTATCTCGTCCGGGCGGACATCAAGAAGCGCGGCGCGGATACCTTCCTCGGGAACCTGTGGTGGGTCGTCGACCCGCTCCTGCAGATGCTCGTCTACGTGATCTTCGTGTCGATCATCTTCGCCCGCAAGACGCCCGATTACCCCCTCTTCGTCCTCGCCGCGATCCTGCCCTGGAAGTGGTTCACCAGCAGCCTCAACGACGCGTCGAGCGCGGTCGTCGGCCAGGGCGCGCTGATCCGCCAGATCCAGTTCCCCAAGATCGTGCTGCCGATGGCCTCGACGACGGCCGCGGTGGCGGGCTTCGCGTTCGGCCTCATCCCGCTGCTGGCGATCATGTTGCTGTACCCACACCGGATCAGCGTCCTGCTGCTGCTCGTGCCGGTGGTCGCCTTCGTCCAGTACCTGTTCACCCTCGGCCTGGCGTTCCTGGTGTCCGGGGTGAACGTGTTCTTCCGCGACCTCGGCAACGTGATGCGCCACTTCCTGCGGCTGTGGTTCTACCTGTCGCCCGGGTTGTACAGCCTCGACCTGCTGCGCTCGAGCGCCACCTTCTCGGAGCATCCGACCCTGCTGCGGGTCCTCGAGTTGAACCCGTTCGCGATCCTGTTCGAGGCGTACCGCGCGGTCATCTACGGCACGCCCGACGGTGGCCCGCAGCTGCCCGACTGGGGCGCCCTCGGCGCGCTGACCGTCGCGAGTCTGGTGCTCGTCGGGCTGGGTGCGATCGTGTTCAAGCGGCTCGAACCGATGTTCGCCAAGGTCCTGTGAGCAGCGTCATCGAGGCCGTCGAGGCGACCGAGCCGCCGCCCGTGCGCCCGGGCGGTTCGAACGCCATCGAGGCCAACGGCCTCGGCGTCCAGTACAGCCTGCGCTTCACCAAGAAGACGACGATCCGCCAGTCGATGGCCCAGATGTTCTCGCGCGAGCCGCTCGAGCCGTTCTGGGCGCTGCGCGACGTGTCGTTCGACCTGCAGCGCGGTGAGTCGCTGGCGGTCATCGGCCCCAACGGCGCAGGCAAGAGCACGCTGCTCCAGGTGCTGGCCGGGATCATCCTGCCGTCGGAGGGCTCGGTCGAGGTCTACGGCCACGTGTCGAGCCTGCTGACCCTCGGCGCCGGCTTCGACCAGGAACTGAGCGGTCGCGACAACATCCTGTTGGCCGGGGCGTTCCTCGGTCTGCCCGACGGCATCGTTCGTGAGCTGCTGCCATCGATCGTCGAGTACGCCGATCTCGGGCAGTTCATCGATGCCCCGATCAAGACCTACTCCTCGGGCATGCGAGCGCGACTCGGGTTCGCCATCGCGACCTCGGTCGACCCGGACATCCTGCTTCTCGATGAGGTCCTGGCCACAGGCGACGCGGAGTTCCGCGACAAGTCGAAGGCGCGCGTGATCGAGCTCGTGAAGGCCGCCAAGGGGATCGTCCTGGTGACCCACGACATGGGCTGGGTGACGGAGTACTGCAATCGGGCGATCCTGCTCGAGAAGGGCCAGGTCGTCATGGAGGGCGATCCGGCCGAGGTGGTCCAGATGCACGTCCAGCGTTCGGCCCAGCGCAAGGCGGAACGCGCCGCCC
>DASSII010000045.1:0-5446 GCA_035692005.1 Candidatus Limnocylindrales bacterium
CGGGTTCGGGGGCGAGCGGTCCCGGTGGCGGTACCGATGGGGGCGAGCGCGCCGCCGGCGGGTCCGCGTCCGGCTCGCAGTCGGGCTCCAGCCAGGACGCCGGCCCCGGCCAGGACTCGGGCCACGGCCCGCGGCGGCCGCCGAACAAGGCGACCCTCGGCTCGACGTCGTACGACGGCGCCAGCGCCGACCCGTTCGAGCCGGACTGGGCAGGCGCCTCGTGGAACGGCACCACGTCGGGGACCTACTGGACGCTGAACCCCAAGGAGTACGCCGACCCGCGCAAGCACGGGCCGGAATACCAGGCTCGCGCCCGTCGCAACCGGGCCGCTGGCCGGGCCGGAACCCCCGGGTCGCTCGACGTCGATCCCCTCGCGGCACCGCCCGCGCCCGAGGCCGGGCAATCCTCTGGCGCGGCGTCGGGACCCGGCGCGCCGCCGCCGTCGTCGGCGGGCCCGCCCCCGGGGCCACGTCCCACGACCCACACGACCGCTTCGTGGTGGGAGGCAACGGCCGCTGAGACCCCCCGGTCGGCTCCCGAGTCGACGCGACGTGCGCCGGACGGCCCGCACCGGACATGGACCGCGGGCGACGACCGCGAACGTCCATCGCCGCCGCCAGATCGTCCCGCTCGGCCCGCCGGGCCCGCCTCGGCCCGGGCAGCGCCGCCGTTCGACGACCGAGCCGCTGAAGATTCGCTGCTCGCCTCGGTGCGCGGCTGGCTGGACGACGAGCGACCGGGGCCGGCCGCTCGCGTCGGGCGCGCCGTGGCCGGCTGGGCTCCGATCGCGCTCGGCATCGGCTGGGCGGCTGGCGAGGTCAGCGGCTGCGGTCGGTTCTCGGCCGATTGCGATCCCGCGGTCAGCCCCGTCTCCTGGGTGGTCGAGATCGTCCTGTTGGCCCTCCTCCTCGTCGCTCCGCGGCTCGCCCGGATCGCCACGACTGCGACGCTGGCGACGCTCGCGGCGGTCATCCCGGGCGCGGTGCTCCTGCTGGCCACCAGCGAGCCGAGCGCGGTGGCGGCCGGTCGATCGGCTCTGGCCGGGCTGATGATCATCGCCTGGGCGGCCGGTCTGGCCGTCGGCGTCGGGAGGGAGCTGCGGTCGGTCCGCCCCGCCGGTCCCGTATCCTGAGGTCATGCCCCGCAAACGCGACCCGCGCGACCTGTCCGCCGCCGCCCAGGAGTACCTGCTCGCCCTGCGCGTGTCGGCTGGTGCCGGCGAGGGCACCCGGGCGACGGCCGCCCAGATCGCGCGCCACCTCGGGGTGACCACCCAGGCCGCGAGCGAGATGTTCCGGCGGCTCGCGTCGGACGGCCTGGTCGAGCACGATGGTGGTCGGGAGCTGCGCCTGACCGTCGCCGGACGGGCCGCCGCCGACGCGATCTTCCGTCGCCACGCGCTCATCGAGTGGCTGCTGACGAGCGTGGTCGGCCTCGGCTGGGCGGAGTCGGACCAGGAGGCGATGCGTCTCCAGGGGGCGATCTCGCCGCGTGTCGAGGCGCGTCTCGACGAGATGCTCGGCCATCCCGAGACATGCCCGCATGGCAACCCGATCGATGCGGCCACCGCCCGGCGGCGGCCCGCCGGGGTGCCGCTGTCCGAGATGGAGGCCGGCACGCGAGCGACGGTCTATCGCATCACCGAGGACGCCGAGGAGGACGCCGGCCTGCTGTCGTATCTCGAGGCCCGGGCGCTCAAGCCCGGCGCGCCGATCTCGATCCTCGCCCGCTCCGGGTCGCTCGACTCGATGACGCTCGAGGGCCCGCTCGGGCGGGCGACGCTCGGTCTTCGGCCGGCGTCGCTCATCCGGGTGTTGCCGGGTGACGCGGATCCGGCCCTGTTCCACCGGGTGCCCGGCTCGTGACCTCGCGTGTCCGGATCGCCCCGAGTCCGACCGGGCCGCTCCATATCGGGACCGCGCGAACCGCGCTGTTCAACTTCCTCCACGCTCGCCACGTCGGCGGCACCTTCATCCTCCGTCTCGAGGATACCGACGTGGTCCGCAGCACGGTCGAGTTCGAACGGGACATCCTCGATGGCCTGCGCTGGCTCGGGCTGGACTGGGACGAGGGGCCCGAGGTCGCCGGCGAGCCGGCCCGCGGGCCACACGCGCCATACCGCCAGATGGAGCGGCTGCCGCTCTACGCCGCCGCGGCCGAGCGCCTCCTCGGCGACGACATGGCCTATCCGTGCTACTGCACGCCCGACCTGCTCGACGCCGACCGAAAGGCCCAGGAGGCAGCCAAGGAGGCCCCCCGGTACGTGGGTCGCTGCGCCCATCTGACACCGGACGAGCGCCTGGCCCGCGAGGCCGACGGGCTCCGTGGAGCCCTTCGCTTCCGGGTCGGGGAGGGGATCGTGGCGTTCGACGACATCGTGCGCGGTCACGTCGAGATCGACGTCCGCAACCTCGGTGGCGATTTCATCATCGTCCGCGCCGACGGCACGCCGCTCTACCACTTCACGGTCGTCGTCGACGACGCCGCGATGGGCATCACCGAGGTCATCCGCGGCGAGGACCACCTGTCGAACACGCCCAAGCACATCCTCCTGTTCCGCGCCCTCGGTCACGACGTGCCGCGATTCGCGCATCTGCCGCTCATCCTCAATCCGGACCGCACGAAGATGAGCAAGCGCAAGAGCCAGACGGCCATCGACGACTACATCGCCCAGGGCTTCATCCGGGAGGCGCTCGTCAACTACCTCGCGCTGCTCGGTTGGTCGACCGGGACCGAGGAGGAGATCCTGTCGCTCGATGCCATCGTCGAGCGCTTCGACATCGGCGCCGTCCACAAGGGTGGTGCCGTGTTCGACCGCGAGCGGCTCGAGTGGCTCAACGGGCAGTGGATCCGGCGCCTGCCGGCCGATGACCTGATCGATCGATTGCGTCCGTTCGTCGAGGCCGACGTCGCCGCCGCGCGGATCGAATGGATGCCGAGCGACGATGAGTTGCGCTCGCTGCTGCCCGTGATCCAGGAGCGACTGCCGACCCTCGGCGCGGTCGGCGACCTCGTCGGGTTCCTGTGGGTCCGCGACGTCGACGTCGACGCGGCGATGCTCGTCCCGAAGCGCTGGGACGTGGCGACGACGGTCGAGGGGATCAGCGCGGCGCGCGACACGATCGAGTCGGTCGGCGACGTCGCGTTCGAGGCCGAGGAGCTCGAGCCGCCCCTGCGTGCCCTGGCCGAGGCTCGTGGCTGGAAGGCCGGGGACCTGTTCATGGCCGTCCGGGTCGCGGTCACCGGTCGGACCGCGACGCCGCCGTTGTTCGACACGCTGGTGGCGCTCGGGCGCGACCGGGTGATCGAACGCCTCGACCGGGCGCTGTCGGTGCTCACGTCGTGACGCCCGCCGACGTGCAGGCGTGGCTCGACCGCTACCTCGCGGCGTGGGCCAGCTACGACGCGGCGGCGATCGGCGACCTGTTCACGGACGACGTCGTCTACCGGTTCCATCCGTCCGACGACGGGTTCGTCGGTCGCGAAGCGGTCGTCGCGGCGTGGCTCGAGCCCGAGGGCGACGCCAGCAGTCGCGACGAGGCAGGCACGTGGGAGGCGCGCTACGTCCCGTTCATTGTCGCCGGCGATCGCGCCGTGGCCGTCGGCTGGAGCCGCTACTACGTAGACCCTTCGAGATCGACGGTCCAGCGCGTCTGGGACAACGCCTACCTGCTCGAGTTCGGGCCGGACGGCCGCTGCCGCTCCTTCACCGAGTTCTATGTGCCGCGTCCGGCGGATCGGCTCGATCGCCAGCCGCCACTGGTCGGTTGATGACAGTCGCTGTCATGATCCACCCGCATCGTCGAGCTCGCGCCGCCGGGTGAGCGGCCTACCTCGGAGGATCCCGTGACCCGCGATGACGTCCAGCGCTGGCTCGATGCCTACGTCGACGCCTGGCGCACGTACGAACCCGCCGCCATCGCCGCCCTGTTCAGCGACGACGTGCGCTACGCGTATCAGCCGTACCGGGACCCGGTCGTCGGGCGCGATGCTGTCGTCGCCGACTGGCTCGAGTCCCCCGACGATCCGGGCTCGTGGGAGGCGCACTACGAGCCGTACGCCGTCGATGGCGACCGCGCGGTCGCCGTCGGCACCAGCCGCTACCTGAACCCCGACGGCACGCAGCGCACGATCTTCTACAACGTCTGGCTGTTGCGGTTCGAACCCGACGGCCGGTGCGCCGAGTTCATCGAGTACTGGCGTGAACCGCCGTCGGAGACGTCCGACGCAGGTTGACGCAGCTCGAACGTGCCGTTAACACGACCGGCTATGCTCGATCCAGATGGCACGAACGATCCTCGTCGTCGAAGACGAGCCGACCCTGCGCGAGACCCTCGTCGAGGCGCTCGAGTCGGACGGATTCCGGGTCGTCTCGGCGGCCGACGGTCGTGAGGCGCTGACGCGCGTCCGCGCCGACCGTCCGGACCTCGTCCTGCTCGACCTGATGCTTCCCGAGCTGTCGGGCATCGAGGTCACCCGCATCATCCGGGCCGAGTCGGGTGTGCCGATCGTCATGCTGACGGCCAAGGACTCGGAGCTCGACAAGGTCGTCGGGCTGGAGCTCGGCGCGGACGACTACGTGACCAAGCCGTTCTCGCTGCGCGAGCTGACCGCGCGCATCCACGCGATGTTCCGGCGGACCGAGGCCGCGGTCGCGGTCGCCACACCGCCGCCGGTGGTCGAGCTCGGACGCGTCCAGGTCGACCTCGCCGGGCATCGACTCCTACGGGATGGCGAGACGCTTTCCATCAAGCCGAAGGCATTCGAGCTCCTCGCCTTCCTGATCCGCAACCCGGGCCAGGTCTTCACCCGCGACCAGCTGCTCGAGAAGGTCTGGGGGTATGCGTACGCCGGTGAGACGCGCACGGTCGACGTCCACGTCCACTGGCTCCGGAGCCAGCTCGAGGACGACCCGGCGCACCCGCGGTTCATCCATACGGTCCGCGGCGTGGGGTACGTGCTGCGCCGACCGACCTGACCTGGCGATGCGTGGTCGGCGGCCGGGCGGCCGGGCCGGCGGGCCAGGCGGTCGCCCGACGGAGGCGTGGTCGGGACCGGGACCGGGACCCGGACCGTGGCCGGGGCCGGGGCCGTCGCCGAGTCCGCCAAATCCCCGTCGTGGGAGTCTTGGGCGCCGTTGTCACCCGTCGCGATCCCCGAGGCGCTCCGCTCACGTCGCGAATCGTGCTGCAGTCGAACGTCCAACGCCCCAAACGGGGCCCAGACGGGTGTCCGAGTCTGCCCAATCCTCCCGGGGCGGGGATTTGGCGGTCCGCCCGTGCCCGGCCCGCGACCGAGCCGGCCCGTGCCCGCGCCGCCTGGGGGTGACCCGGGCTACGTCGCCTTGTGGAACATCCGCTCGATCGCTTCGGCCGCGTCTTCGGCAGCGTCGATCGAGTTCTCGAGCTCGCGATAGATGTCGCGCCACTTGATGACGTCGATCGC
>DASSII010000046.1:0-12690 GCA_035692005.1 Candidatus Limnocylindrales bacterium
GCCCGTGTCCGGCACCGGGATGACGAGGTCCGCCTCCACGGCGTGTTCGCGGGCCAGCTGTTCGCCCATCCGTCGCCGGACCTCGTACAGGTTGCGGCCCTCCATGTACGAGTCGGGCCGGGCGAAGTAGATGAGCTCGAATACGCACAGCGCCGGGTTCGCTTCGGCGTAGCGGACCGAGCGCGGCGGCCGGCCCCGCTCGAGGATGACGATCTCACCCGGCTGCACGTCGCGCACGAACTCGGCGCCGACCATGTCGAGGCTGGCCGTCTCCGACGACAGGCACCAGCCGGTGTGCTCGTCGTCGTCCCACAGGCCACCATCGTCGGGACCGCCGGCCGGTCGGGCCGTCACCGGCAGCCGGCCGAGGACGAGCGGCCGGAAGCCATGCGGGTCCCGCACGCCGATGACCCGCTGCTGGTCGAGCACGACGAGGCTGAACGCCCCGCGCACCCGCGGCAGGACCTGGCGAAGGGCCTCGACCGTGTCGGCGGCGGGCTCGTCGGCGAGGAGCGCGGTGAGCAGCTCGGTGTCGGTCGAGGCCGGCAATCGGGCACGGCCACCGTGCAGCTGATCGAGCAGCTCCCGCGTGTTCACGAGGTTGCCGTTGTGCCCGATGGCGATCGCCCGGCGGGGGCCCTGGCGGTAGGTGGGCTGGGCGTTCTCCCAGATGGTCGAGCCGGTCGTCGAGTAGCGGCAATGGGCGATGGCCAGGGCGCCGCGCAGGCTCGGCAGGCGCCGATCGTCGAGCACGGAGCCGATCATCCCGAGGTCCTTGTAGAGCATCAGCTGCTCGCCGTCGCTGACCGCGAGCCCGGCCGACTCCTGGCCCCGATGCTGCAAGGCGAACAGGCCCATCGTCGCGATCGAGGCCGCCTCGGTCGGCTCCGCGCTGGGCAGCACGACGCCGAACACGCCGCACATCAGGCGTCGGTCTCCCAGCCGAGGGCCCGCGGCAAGCCGTGCTCCCAGGCGTGGCGCAGGACGGGCAGCGGGACCTCCAGCGGATCGGCGATGCGGCTCCCGCGCTCCTCGCTCGCGCCCGTCGCACCGGCCCCGGCCAGCTCGATGACGAGTCGATCGCCGCGGACTTCGCCGAGCGTCTCGACCGGTAGCCCGTGCTGGCGGGCCAGCAGCAGCAAGGCGGGCGCGTAGCGTGGGCGCGTCGTGACCACCACGCGGGACGGGCTCTCCCCGAACAGCTCCACCGCGGGCGACATCGACGTTCCGACCTTGACGACCGCGCCGCGATCGCCCCACATCGCCGCTTCGGCGAGGGCGACGGCCAGCCCGCCACCCGACACATCCTGGGCGCTGGCCAGCAGGCCCCGGTCGACCGCGGCGAACAGGAAGTCCTGCAATGCCGCTTCGCGCTGCAGGTCGAGCGCGGGCGGACCGTCCTCGACGGCCGCGCCGGCGAGGGCAGCGTAGGCCGATCCGGACAGGCCGGGCGTGGCCTCGCCGAGGAGCACGATCACGTCGCCATCCGCGACGAAGGCGGGTCCGACCAGCTTCGCGACGTCGTCGATCAGACCGACGACCCCGATCTCGGCCGTCGGGGCGATCGGCCCGGTCGGCGACTCGTTATAGAGCGACACGTTCCCGCCGGTCACCGGCAGCCGGAGCGCCCGACATGCGTCGCCGAGGCCGCGCACGCCCTCGCTCAGCTGCCAGAAGGCCTCCGGGCGGGTCGGGTCGCCATAGTTCAGGCAGTTCGTGACACCCAGCGGTCGGGCGCCGGTGATGGCCACGTTGCGGGTCGCCTCGGCGACGCCGACCGCCGCGCCGAGGTACGGATCGAGGGCGCCGACGGCCTGGTTCCCGTCGGTCGTGGCCACCAGCGCCTTGGTGGTGCCCCTGACCCGGAGGACCGCAGCGCCGCGCCCAGGGCCAGCCACCGTGTCGGCGCCGACGGTCGAGTCGTACTGCTCGAACACTGCCCGCCGCGACGCGAGGTCCGGCGACCCGAGCAGCCCGAGCAGCACGGCCCCGGGGTCCATGCCGCGCTCGGGCAGCCGGTCGCTCGGGTCGAGCGGCACGCCCGGAGCCGGGGCGGCGCGTCGATGCGCCGGCGGCGTCGCGACCCGGTCGAACACGATCGCATCGCTGGTGAGGGCGCGCGCCGGGACGCGGGCGATCTCCGTCCCCGCCTGGCGGATCGCGATATCGCCGTCGGCCGTGACCCTGCCGATGATCGCCACCGGCAGGCCCCACCGGTCGCACACCTCGCGGACGGCCTCCCAGCGGTCGGGTCGGACCACGGCACACATCCGCTCCTGCGACTCGGAGATCATCACCTCGAACGGTTCCATGTCCGGCTCGCGACGCGGGATCGCGTCGAGGTCGACCAGGATGCCGGTCCCCGCCCGATCGGCCGTCTCGGAGGTCGCGCAGGTGATGCCGCCGGCGCCCAGGTCCTGGAGGCCCTCGACCAACCCGCGTTCGATGAGCTCGAGCGAGGCTTCGATGAGCAGCTTCTCGGCGAATGGGTCGCCGACCTGCACGCTCGGCCGCTTTGAAGGTGCCGGCGGACTACCCACCGAGGGCCGAGGCGACGCTCCTGCGAGCCATCGGCCCGAGGTCTCGTCGTCCCCGAAGGTCGCGCTGGCCAACACGCTCGCGCCGCCGATGCCGTCACGCCCGGTGGTCGAGCCGAAGAGCACGACCAGGTTGCCCGGACCCGGCGCCGCGGCCAGCGTCAGCAGCCGTTCCTCCATGAGCCCGATGGCCATCACGTTGACCAGCGGGTTGCCTTGGTAGGTCGGGTCGAAGACGAGCTCGCCGCCGACGGTCGGGACCCCGACGCAGTTGCCGTAGCCGCCGACCCCGCGCACGACACCGTCGACCAGGTGGCGCGTCCGGACATCGGCCGGGTCGCCGAACCGGAGGGCGTCGAGGATGGCGATCGGCCGGGCACCCATCGTGAAGATGTCGCGCAGGATGCCGCCGACCCCGGTGGCCGCGCCCTGGAACGGCTCCACCGCCGACGGATGGTTGTGCGATTCGATCTTGAACGCGACCGCCAGGCCGTCCCCGATCGAGATGACCCCGGCGTTCTCGCCCGGACCGGCGACCACGCCCTCGCCGCCGGTCGGCAACGTCCGCAGCAGCGGGCGCGAGCTCTTGTATGAGCAGTGCTCGCTCCACATCACGCTGAACATCGCCAGTTCCAGATCGTTCGGGTCGCGCCCGGCCAGGCGCTCGCGGATCGCGTCCAGCTCGTCGTCGGTGAGCCCCAGCCGGCGGTGGAGCGGCTCGACAGGCTCGGTCGCGCGCTCGGCCACGATCATCGCGCGCCGACCGCCAGTGGGGCGCCGTGCGCGGCACGGGCCGCGCTGTCGACCAGCGACCGGACGATGCCCGCGCCATCGTCGGATCCGAGGATCGCCTCTGCCGCGCGCTCGGGGTGTGGCATCAGGCCCGCGACATTGCCACCCGGGCCGAGCACCCCGGCGATCGCCCCCAGCGACCCGTTGGGGTTGGCGACCGGATCGTCATCGGATGCCCGCGCGCCGTCGCCATCGACATAGCGGAACAGCACGCCGCGCTCGGCGTCGAGGCGGTCGAGCGTCGGATCGTCGGCGTAGTAGCAGCCCTCCCCGTGCGCGATCGGCATGCGCAACGGCCGACCGGCCGCCGCCAGGGCATGGGTGAACGGGGTGTCCAGCCGTTCGGCGGCGATCGTCACCTCGCGACCGAGGAAGCGCAGGCCGCGGTTGCGCAGCAGCGCACCCGGGACCAACCCGGCCTCGGCCAGGACCTGGAAGCCGTTGCAGATCCCGAGCACCAGCCCGCCATCGCGCGCGAAGGCGGACACCGCGCGCATGACTGGACTGAACCGCGCGATGACGCCCGCCCGAAGGTAGTCGCCATAGGCGAACCCGCCGGGCAGCACGATCGCGGCGACCCCATCGAGCGTGGCGACCTCGTGCCACAGCGCTACCGGCTCGGCGCCGGCGGCCGCAAGGGCGTGCAGCGTGTCGCGATCGCAGTTGCTGCCGGGGAAGACCACCACGCCGATACGGACGGCCACGTCAGCCCCCTCCCGTCCCGGCGCGAACGGTCGACGATGCGGCGCCGACCGATTCGATCGCGTAGACCTCGATGAGTGGGTTGGCCAGCAACTCCGCGGCCAGGCGTTCCACGACCGAGCGCGCCGCGGCCTCGTCGGGGGCATCGACCGTCAGCTCGACCCGTCGGCCGACACGGACGTCGCTGACGCCGTCGATGCCGAGGTGACCGAGGCTGCCTTCGACCGCCCGGCCCTGCGGGTCGAGGATGCCCGGCTTGGGTGTCACGTTGACGGCGAACCGGTGGGTGCTCATCGGGCGATGACGTCCTCCGCGAGATAGCGATCGAAGCTGGCCCCGGTGATCCGCTCGTAGGCTTGCACGTACCGCTCGCGCGTGCCCGCGACGACGTCGTCGGGGAGTACTGGACCCGGGGCGATCTTGGCCCACGACTGGCGCTCGAGCCAGTCGCGCACGAACTGCTTGTCGAAGCTTGCCTGGGGCCGACCCGGCTCGTAGGTCGCCACGTCCCAGAAGCGCGACGAATCCGGCGTCAGCGCCTCGTCGATGAGCAGCAGGTCGCCGGTCCCATGGTCGATCCCGAACTCGAACTTCGTATCAGCCAGGACGATGCCGGCTCGCTCGGTGACGGTCGCCGCGTGGCGGTACAGGGTCAGGGCGAGGGTTCGGATCCGCTCGGCGAGATCGCCGCCGACCAAGCGGGCCATCGTGTCGAAGTCGATGTTCTCGTCGTGCTCGCCGGCCTCCGCCTTCGTCGCCGGCGTGAAGACCGGTTCGGCCAACCGGTCGGACTCCCGCAGGCCGGCAGGCAGGACCACCCCGCAGACGCTCCCCGACGCCTGGTACGCCTTCCACCCGGAACCGGCGACGTAGCCGCGCACGACCGCCTCGATGGGCACGACATCGGTCGGCTGGCAGATCATCGCCCGTCCGCGCAGCAGCGGATCCCGGCCGACGTCCGTCGAACGCAGGTGGTTGGGCACCACCGAGCCCGTCTCCGCGAACCAGAAGCGCGACAGGCCGGTCAGCACCCGTCCCTTGTCCGGGATCTCCGTCGGCAGCACGACGTCGAACGCGCTGATCCGATCCGAGGCGACCAGCAGCAGCTGGCCGTCGGGCAGCTCATAGAGGTCGCGCACCTTGCCCGAGCGGATGAACCGGTCAGCGGTCAGCATCGGCCACCTCGGCATCGCCCGGCAGGAGGGTGGGAACGATGGCGTCCAGCCGTTCGATGACGGCGTGCACGTTGCGCAGGAAGGTCGCCTCGTCGAAACACGCGTCGAGGTCCTCGAGCGACAGCTTCTGGGCGACGGCCGGATCGACCGCCAGCAGCTCGCGCAGCGGGGACCGCTCATCGGCTGCCCGCAACGCCGCGCGCTGGACGATGGCGTACGCCTCCTCCCGACCGATGCCGGCCTTCTCCACGAGCGCCACGAGGACCCGGCTGCTGGCGTGCAGTCCGAGGCCGCGCGAGATGTTCTCGCGCATGCGCTCCGAGCGGACGATGAGGCCGTCGATGAGCGCGGCCATCCGGACGAGCATGTAGTCGAGCACGATCGTCGCGTCCGGCAGGATGACCCGCTCGGCGCTCGAATGGCTGATGTCGCGCTCGTGCCATAGCGGCTGGTCCTCGAACGCGGTCTGGGCATAGCCGCGCAGTAGCCGCGCCAGCCCCGCGATCCGCTCCGACACGATGGGGTTGCGCTTGTGCGGCATCGCCGACGAGCCCTTCTGGCCGGTGCGGAACGGCTCCTGGACTTCGCCGATCTCGGTGTGCTGGAGGTTGCGGATCTCGGTCGCGATGCGCTCCAGCGTGCCGCCGAGGATGGCGATGGCCGCCAGCAGGGCCGCATGCCGGTCGCGCTGCACGATCTGTGTGCTGACCGGATCGGCGTGGAGCGACAACGCCGCGAGGACCTCGGCCTCGATGTCCGGATCGAGGTGACTGTAGGTACCGACCGGTCCGGAGATCTTGCCCGTCCCGATCTCGTCGACGACAGTCGCCAGCCGTTCCCTGCCCCGATCGACCTCGAACGCCCAACCGGCGACCTTGAGCCCGAAGGTCGTCGGCTCGGCGTGGACCGAATGGGTGCGTCCCATCATCGTCGTGTCCGCCTCGGCCCGAGCGCGCGCGACGAGCACGGCCAGCAGGCGGTCGCAGTCGCCCAGCAGGCGCTCGCCCGCGGCGCGCAGCTGGAGCGCGAGGCCGGTATCGACCACGTCGCTGCTGGTCAGGCCGAGATGGAGGTAGCGCCCCTCCGGGCCGACGCTCTCGGCGACCTGGCTGACGAAGGCGATGATGTCGTGGTCGGTCGTCCGCTCGATCTCGGCGATACGCTCGACGTCGACCCGCGAGCGGCTCTCGAGCGCCTCGAGTGCGGCCGCCGGCACGAGACCGCGCGCGGCCTGGGCCCGTGCCACCGCGAGTTCGACCCGCAGCATGGCCTCGAAGCGGGCCGTCTCGGTCCAGATCGCGCCCATCTCGGGCAGCGTGTAGCGCCGGATCATGGCCGTCGCCCAGACGCCCCGGCGTGGCCGGCGTGGCCGGCGTGGCCGGCGTGCCCGGCCGCGACGGCCGCCATGACCGGTAGCGCCGCCACGCCCCGATCCGCGCCGATGTCGTGCCGGCGCTGCATCGCCTCGAACCTGACCGCGCTGGCGCTCGCCTCCGCCTGGCGCCGCGCGGACTCCAGATCCGGGCCCCGGCCGACGACCGTCAGCACGCGCCCACCGGCAGTGCGGTATCGGTCGGCGGGTCCATCGGGCAGGCGCTCGGTGCCGGCATGGAACACGAGGCCACCGGCCGCCACGGCGTCGTCCAGGCCGACGATCGGATCGCCGCGGCGGGGCGAGCCCGGATAGCCGCCGGCGGCCAGGACGATCCCGACCGCGGCGCCGGGCAGTGTCGGCAACCGATCCCCCAGCCCCGCCAGGCGCGGCGCATCGTCAAGCCGACCACGGGCGGCGGCGAGCAGCAGCGGACCGAGCGCGCCCGCCAAACGGGGCAGGATGACCTGCGTCTCGGGATCGCCGAAGCGGGCGTTGCACTCGAGCAGGACCGGCCCGTCGGCGGTGAGCATGAGCCCGGCATACAACGCGCCACGGAACGGGCTGCCGCGGCGGGCCAGCTCGGCGAGGATGGGCCGGTGGAACCGGTCGAGCAGATCGTCGATGGCGCCGTCGGGCAGGTCGGGCAGCGGACTGTAGGCGCCCATGCCGCCGGTGTTCGGACCGCGATCGCCGTCGTCAAGCCGCTTGTGATCGCGCGCGAGCGGGAGTGCCCGCACGGCCCGCCCGTCGCACAGCGCGATGAGACTCGCCTCGCGCCCATCGAGCCGCTCTTCGACGACGACCGGGCCCGCCTTCGACGCGTCGTCGATGGCGGCCAGCGCGTCGTCGAGCGAGCCACAGACCGTGACACCCTTGCCGGCCGCGAGGCCATCGGCCTTGACCACGATCCCCCGTCCCGCCGCGGCGAGGTCCCGGGCCAATACCACCGCCTCGGGCGCGGTGGCGCACGCCCCGCCACGGGCCATCGGCACCCCGGCCGCCTCCGCGACCTGGCGGCAGAACGCCTTGCTGCTCTCGATCCGGGCCGCGGCGGCGGTCGGGCCGAACGCCTCGATGCCGGCCGCCTGCAGCGCATCGGCGACACCGGCCGCAAGCGGCGCCTCGGGACCGATGACGACCAGCTCCGCGCTGACCGAGCGCGCCGCCGCCACCACCGAGGCGCCGTCCAGGGGATCGACCGCCGGGAGACGCCGCACCCGCGGCGTGGCCGCGATCCCGTCGCTGCCGGGTGCGACGACCACCTCGTTGGCCCCCGGCTCGCCGGCAAGCTTCCAGGCCAGGGCATGCTCGCGCCCGCCCGCGCCGACGATGAGCACCCGGGTGGGCATCACCAGGCGACCGGTCATGCCGGGATCCCGGCCCGATTGCGCATCGGGCGCCACGCCCGCTCGATGGTCTGCGTCCGCTCGGGCCCGACCGACACCAGGACGATCGGCACCCCGGCGTGCGCCTCGATCGCGGACACATAGCGTCGCGCGGCGTCGGGCAGGTCGGCCATGGCGCGGATGTCATGGATCGGTTCGGACCAGCCGGGAAACGCTTCGTAAACCGGCGTCGCGCGCGCGAGCGCGGCCCCGCTCGACGGCCAGGTCTCGACCCGGCGGCCATCGATCTCGTAGGCGACACAGACGCGCAGCGGGTCGACGCCCGACAGGATGTCGAGCTTGTTGAGCATGATCGAGCTGACACTGTTGACCGCCACCGCGTAGCGCAGCGGGACGGCGTCGAACCAGCCGATGCGCCGCGGTCGCGCGGTGACGGTGCCGACCTCGTGGCCACGCTCCGCGATGCCGGCCGCGACTTCGTCGCGCAGCTCGGTCGGGTACGGGCCGGACCCGACGCGCGTCGAATAGGCTTTCATGACCCCGATGACCTCATCGACCTGGAGCGGACCGATGCCGCCGCCCGTGCAGGCACCGCCGGCGACCGGGTTGGACGAGGTGACGTACGGATACGATCCGTGATCGAGGTCGAGGAGCGTGCCCTGGGCGCCCTCGAGCAGGACGTGCTCGCCGCGGGCGAGTGCCGCCTGGACCAGCCAGGTCGTGTCCTCGAGGTGGTCCCGCAGGCGCTCGCCCCAGCCACGTGCCAGCTCGACGAGCGGCTCGATCTCGAAGGCCGGCCCGCCCATCGACTCGAGCAGCAGGTTCCGGTCGCCGATGATCCGCCCGATCCGCTCGCGCAGGATCGCCGCATCGAGCAGGTCCTCCATCCGCAACCCGACCCGCCACGCCCGGTCGGCATAGGCCGGCCCGATGCCCCGTCCCGTCGTCCCCACCCGGTCGCCGTCGAGCCGTGCCTCGTTGGCGCGGTCGAGGGCCACGTGGTAGGGCATGATCACGTGGGCGCTGCGGCTGACCCGCACGCCGGCCGGGTCGATCCCGCGCTCGGTCAGCATGTCGAACTCGGCGATGAGCGTGGCCGGGTTGACCACGACCCCGTTGCCGATGACCGAGGTGATGTGCGGGTAGAGGACGCCCGACGGGGTCAGCTGGAGCTTGAACACCTCGTCGCCGCGGACGACGGTGTGGCCCGCGTTGTCGCCGCCCTGGTAGCGGACGACCATCGCGACCTGCTCGGCGAGGAAGTCGGTGGTCTTGCCCTTGCCTTCGTCGCCCCATTGCAGCCCGACGATCACGGTGGCCGGCATCAGGGCGCTCCCCGCCGGATGGGGGCAACAAAAACGCCCCACGTCGTGGGGCGGATACACCTCTCCCGCGTCCCGTCGCCGACCGTTCGGCGGCGCGCTGGTCGCTGGTCGCCCGGTCGCCTCACGGGACGGCCGATGCGCCGTTCACGCGCGATCGTGGACCTCCTGCTTCGCGGGTCCGACCCCCGTGGTCGAGGACGGGCGGAGTATAGCAGCGGCACGGGGCCGGAGGGCCCGTCGGAGCGGCTGCCGACGCGCGCAGCCGAACGGCGCCCGAGCCGGGGTACGACCGTCGCTCGCGGGGCGGTACCACCGGCGGGTCCGGGTCGCCGCCGTGCGCCGC
Organism: Candidatus Limnocylindrales bacterium; assembly: GCA_035692005.1. Taxonomy (GTDB): domain Bacteria; phylum Chloroflexota; class Limnocylindria; order Limnocylindrales; family CSP1-4; genus SPCO01. The sequence goes on from DASSII010000046.1 coordinate 9,596, forward strand.
TAGCCTTGCGAGGTGATGCGCCTGCTCGGGGTCCTGGCGCTTGCGGCTCCGGTCGCGATCGGGATCCTGCTTATCGCCATGCCGGACGCCCTCCTCGCGTGGGTGGACGAAGGGATCCGCTCGGTCGTCGCGGCGGTCGTCGCGGCGGCCATCGGCGTGTCGCTGACGGCGATCCTCGTGGCCACCCATTTCCGCTACCGGCTCAGTGAGCTCGTCAAGGCCACCGAGCGCATCGCCGCGGGCGACTATTCGGCGCGTGTGGCGCCACACGGCGGCGGCCTGGAAAGCCGGCTTGGCCACGCCGTCAACGACATCGCGGCGGCCCTGGTCGACACCCACGACCGGGCCACGTTCGACCGGCTGACCGGCGTAGCCAATCGGCAGTCCCTGCTCGCGGCGTTGTTCGCCGAGGTGGAGCGGGCCGGCCGCTACGAGCGGCCGCTGTCGGTCGCGTTCGTCGACATCGACCATTTCAAGACGGTCAACGACACCTACGGCCACGGCGTCGGGGACATCGTCCTGCGCGGCGTGGCCCAGACCATCGCCGCCAACCTGCGGGCATCGGACATGATCGGTCGCTACGGCGGCGAGGAGTTCATGCTCATCCTCACCGAGACCGGTGTCGAGGAGGGCGCGACGCTGACCGAGAAGCTGCGCACGCTCGTCCAGCGCCAGCGCTTCGCCGTCGACGGCGGCGCGGATATCTCGGTCACGATCTCGATCGGCATCGCGGGCGGTTCCGGCGCGCAGCTGCGGATGGACACGCTGGTGCGCGACGCCGATGCGGCGATGTACTCGGCCAAGTCGCTCGGGCGCAACCAGACGTACATCTTCGCCGAGCCCGACGACGACGCCCGTGTCCCGCGTGCTCCCATCTCGGCGGCGGGCCGGGCCCGCGCCGTCGAGATCGGACAGCGCGCGCGTGATGCCGCGACCGCAGCGCTGACGGCCGTGCTGTCGCCCCTGCCCCACTACCGTGGGCAGCCATCGGCGCTCATCGCCTCGATCGTGGTCGAGATCGCCCGCCAGCTGCAGCTGCCCGAATCGGACATCGACCGACTGCGGGTGGCCGCCCTCCTGCACGACGTCGGCAAGGTCGCCATCCCCGAGGAGATCCTCGAGAAGCCCTCCGCGCTGACATCGGCCGAGTGGCGGACCGTCGTGCAGCACCCGCGGATCGGCCAGGTCATCCTCGAGCAGGCCGCCGCCCTCAAGGACGCCGTGCCGATCATCCTCCATCATCACGAGCGGTTCGCCGGCCATGGCTACCCATATGGGCTGCGCGCCAATGAGATCCCCCTCGGCGCGCGGATCGTGGCCATCGCCGATGCCTACGACGCGATGATCCACGACCGGCCGTACAAGCGAGCCATCAGCCACGAGCAGGCCATCGCCGAGCTGCGGCGCCACGCCGGCACGCAGTTCGATCCCGATCTCGTCGAGTTGTTCTGCGACCTGTACGCCGACCGGGCGCCCCAGCCCGACCTGGCGTTGGCGGCGCTGCACGGGGTCGGCGGCGACTCCCATCCGTCACCGATCATCGTCCCGGATCCCGACCGCTCCCCGCGACGACGACGCCGCAGCGAGGTCGCCGGCCCGATCGAGCCGGCGTCGTCAGACTCACGGACGATGGCCGCTGACGGCAGCCTCGGGCTGGCGCCCACGCCGGAGTCCAGCCGCCCGAAGCGGCGCCGGGCAGCGGGTCCGTCGGCGATCGCCGGCGATGGGTCCCTGTCATCGGCCCGAAGCCGGGGCGGCCGCGCGGATTCGGCAGCCAGCTAACCGGACCTCGCCATCGCAGCGCCCGGTCGCGCGCGACACGCGCGGCGTCTGCCTGGCAGCGCTGCTGGTGCACTCGCCAAGTCCGGGTAGATCCAGCGATACGTGGCGGTAGAGCGGCCGCTGCTAGCGTGCCATCCGTCATCCCGCCGGCGACGCAGGGTCGGGACCGGAGCATCCGGCCGACCGGGAAGGAGATGGACCGTGAACAAGGTCCTCCTCACGGGCCGCCTGACGCGCGATCCGGAGATGCGCAGTCTCGCGAGCGGCAAGAACGTCACCACGTTCACCGTCGCAAGCAATGAGTTCATCGGGGGCGGCCGCGAGAAGGCCGAGTACCACCCGGTCGTCACCTGGGATCGACTCGCGGAGATCGCGGGGACCTATCTCGGCAAGGGCCAGCAGGTCGCCATCGAGGGTCGGCTTCAGACGCGCTCATGGGACGACGACCGGGGCCAGCGGCACTGGAAGACCGAGATCGTCGCCAGCCACGTCGAGATGCTGTCGGGGCGACGGAAGAAGGACTACGAGGCGCAGCAGGCGGCCGATTCGCTGGTGGCCCAGGCCGAGCAGTTCGGCGAGGCGCCCCCGAGCGAGCCGATCCCCGAGTCGGCCGAGGCCCTCGTCGACGGCCCGGACGACGACGACGATGACGTGGAGGACGCCGAGGGCGCGGCGGCCTGATCGACCGACAACACCTCCCACGGCGGCGGCGACGTTCCCCCCTCCACGTCGTCGCCGCCCGTTCCCGTGCCCGCCTACACGACCTCGAAGAACGACGCGGCCAGGATGATGTAGACAAGGACGAGCAGTGCTCCCTCGAGCCAGTTCGACTCGCCATCGAGCGCGATGAGGGCGCTGATCCCGACGGCGGCCGCGACCGCGGCGACCTCGAGCGGGCTGAACACGAGGTCCATCGGCTGGCCCATGGCCGCCCCGATCAGCACCAGTACCGGCGCGACGAACAACGCGACCTGGAGGCTCGACCCGTAGGCGACCGCCATCGCGAACTCCATCTTGTCCTTGGCGGCGAGCTGGACCGCGACGAGGTGCTCGGCGAGGTTGCCGATGGTCGGCACGAGGACGACGCCCACGAAGAACGCGCTCAGGCCGAACGCGTCGATGAACGACTCGATGGAGCTGACGAGGATCTCCGACAGCAGCGCCAGCAGGCCGGCGGCGGCGACCAGCACGACGATCGCGACCCTGGTCGTCCATGCCGGCCCGCCATGCCCGGCCGGCTCGCCGTGGCCGCCGAGGGTCGCGGCCGGGTTGGTCAAGGCGAACACCAATGACAGCACGTAGCCGACGATGAG
>DASSII010000047.1:0-2741 GCA_035692005.1 Candidatus Limnocylindrales bacterium
TGGTCGAGCGGGTAGCCCAGCAGTCGCCGGGCCAGATCCTGATCGTAGACCGTCGCCGGGACGCTGCCGATGCCCAGCTCCCAGGCGGCGAGGATCATCGAATCGGCGGCCATCCCGAGATCGAACATGACCGATAGCGGCGCCTCGGCTCGCCGCGGGTCGGGTGTCACCAGGGCGATGGCGACGGCCGCTCCGGCGATATGACCGGCCCACGGACCGACCGCCGCCAGCTCGATGAGGTGCTCGCGCTCGCGACAGGCGATGAACGCCCAGCGCTGCTGATTCTTCGAGCTGTTGGCGCGACGGCCGGCGAGCAGGATCCGCTCGAGGTGGTCGGCTGCCAGCGGTCGATCGTCGAACTGGCGGACGACGCGCCGCGACGAGATCGCCTGCCACACGCTCATCTTGTCGGCCATCAGCCGAGGCCGGGCTCATCGACCGCGTCGAGGCCGTGCCGAACGGCGTCGAGCGTTCCCCGCGTGGCCCCCGGCAACGCCACCTGGGCGAGCGTCCGCAGGCCGCCAGGCGTCTCGTCGACAGCCGAGAATCGGGCCTCGCCGTCGGGGATGCGCGTGGCCTCGGTAGCCGCAGCCACGTCGGCCGAGGTGTCCGGATCGAGCGGTCCTCCGAGCGAGCGGGCCAGGAACCGGGCGACCGCCGCGCGATAGATGGGCGATTCGTACAGCCATGAATGCTGGCCGTCGCGGATGACCAGCGTCTCGATGGGCGCCGCTTCCGGCAGGCCCGCACGCCCGGCTCGCGCGGCGGACGCCAGCCGATCGAGGTGCCCTCGAGGCACGACCCGGTCGTCGTCCCCGTGCGCCAACAGCAGCGGGCCGCGATACCGCGCGATCGCGTCAGCGGCGGAAATCTCGGTGACGCTGTGGCCGCGCGGTCGCAGGTAGACCCGGGTCGTCAGCCAGGCCAACGGATAGGCGATGAGGTCAGGGATGGGTAGCCGGGCCAGGCGGAAGGTCTGGCGGGTCAGTCGGTATGGATCGGCCGGGCCCGACGTGGCCACCAGCGCGGCGACACGCGGATCCGCGGCCGCCGCGAGGATCGCCCCGATCGCCCCCATCGAATGACCGGACAAGGCGCCGATGGTGACCTCCGGGCGTTGGACCAGCGCACCGAACGCCGCGAGCGCGTCCAGACCGAACTCGCCGCCGCTCACCGGCAGCGTCTCTAGCGGATTCGCGCCGTGCCCGCGGACGTCGATCGTGAGGCAGTGGAAGCCGGCCGCGTGGAGAAAGACCGCCATCGGCAGCGTCCGATCGCGCGCCGATTCCCAGCCGTGGATGAGGGCGACGCCGGGTCCCGGCGCGCCGTCCCGAGCCGGCATGAACCAGCCGGGCAGCTCGAGCTCGCCTGAGCGGACCACGATCGTTTCGAACGGCAGGCCGACAGCCGACGGCTCGATCGTCGGCGGATGCTGGCGCGGATAGCCGGCGCGCGCCCGATACGCCAACGCGAAGCGATAGGCCATGCCCAGTGGCGCTGCGGTGATGACGGCCGCCAGTCCGGCCCGACGAACGAGTCCCATGTCAGGAAGGGGACGGCACGCGCGCCGAACTGTCAAGCGCGACCGGGTTCGGGACCGGCCGATGCGCCGTTAGACTGACGAGCGTGGTCAAACGCGATCCGCACGATGTCCTGGGCGTCCGGCGTGGATCGGAGCCGACGGAGATCAAGGCCGCCTGGCGACGGCTGGCCCGCGAGAACCACCCCGACCTGACGGGTGACGATCCCGCGGCGTCACAGGCCGCGACGCACCGGATGGCCGAGATCAATGACGCCTACGCATCGCTGACCCGGGAAGCGGAGCGCGACCGTCGGGCCGCGGAACCACGCGCCGATTTCAGCAGCGCATCGAGGGCGACCGGTGGCGGGCCACCACGTCCGCGGCCGTCCCGACCGGTCACCGGCCGCGTTGACACGACCGGGACCTTCCGGGCGCGCAACCAGACCACCTCATCCGGTGCATCGCCCGGATCGGCCAGCCGACGCGCGACGATCCTGTCCGGCCAGCCGCCGCTGCGCGGCGAGCGAGTGCGCGGCGAGGCACCGCGCGCCTCGACGCCGACCGGTCCGCTCGAGCGCGGACGCGTCCGGCATTTCCGCCGCCCGCCCGCGCCAAGCCTCGATGTCGCGCGATCGCATGTCATCGAGTTCGGCAAGTTCCATGGCCATTCGCTCGGCGAGATCGCCGCGTTCGAGCCGTCCTATATCGATTGGGTTGCGGGCACCGTCACACGTGACCCGGAGCTCGTCGCCGCTGCCCGGGTGCTGCAGGCCGATCTCGACGCCCGAGGCATCGCCCGGCGCAGCCACCCCTCCCCGGTTCGGCCCGGTCGGACGGCCTGAGTCGTCGGTTCCCGCGCTCTATCGGGTACCCCGGGCCGCTCGGCCGCCCAGCCCGTCGCCGCCGCGCCCGTCCCGCCCGCGACCCGATAGCCGATACCTGCCGGCCGCTCCTGAGGCGCGGCCCCTGGCCGACGTGTCCGGCTCACGGACGGAGGAACCTGGTCGCTGGTCGCCAGATCGGCGGCGCGGGAACGCCGTCCGCCCCACTCCTCGCGGCCACGGCCCGGCCCAGGTCCGCCCGCGGCGCGGCTCCGGCGTGCAGCGCTTCCCCGGACATGCGAGATCGCCCCCCGATACCGGAGGGCGATCGATGCTGATGAGGTGCGGCGCGAGCGATCAGTGCTGCCAACCCATCGGTCTTCCGGGCCTGATGGCCG
>DASSII010000048.1:0-49084 GCA_035692005.1 Candidatus Limnocylindrales bacterium
GGGCAGGGCATCATCTCGATCCTCGAGCTGTCGGACGTGATGGACCAGCCACGCCTGTTCTCGACCTTCATGCTCTGGATGCTCGCCCAGCTGTACGAGGGACTGCCCGAGGTCGGCGACCTGCCCAAGCCCAAGCTGTGCTTCTTCTTCGACGAGGCCCACCTGCTGTTCGACGACGCGTCCGAGGCGTTGATGGACCAGATCGAGCGGACCGCCCGGCTCATCCGCTCGAAGGGCATCGGGGTGTACTTCGTCACCCAGGTCCCGGCCGACGTCCCGTCGTCGGTCCTGGCCCAGCTCGGCAACCGCATCCAGCATGCGCTGCGGGCGTTCACGCCCGATGACGCCGACAACCTGCGCAAGGCGGCCCGGACCTTCCCGACCACCGAGTTCTACGATGTCGAGAAGACCCTGACCTCGCTCGGGACCGGTGAGGCACTGGTCACCGTGCTGTCGCCCAAGGGCATCCCCACGCCACTGGCCGCGACCCGCCTGCTGGCGCCCGATTCGCTGATGTCCCCGGTCGACGAGGTCACCTTCCGCGGGATCATCGCGACGAGCCCGTTCGTGGCCAAGTACGGCGCCACCGTCGACCGCGACAGCGCCCACGAACGGATCACCGCGAGGCTCGGGGCGGCCCGCCAAGCCGCGGCCAGCGCGGCCGTGGAGGCTGCCACGCGGGCGGGGCTCGACCCCACCACGGCCGATGGGCTCAACCGCATGACGCCGGCGCAGCAGGAGCGTGAGATCGCCCGCCAGGCGAGGGAGATCGCCGCCGCCCAGAAGCGCGCCGAGCGCGAGGCGGAACGCCAGCGCAAGGCCGACGAGAAGGCCGCGCTGGCTTCGGCGCGGGCCCGCCAGAAGACCATCGACACGGCCCTGCGCACCGGCGGCAAGGTGGTCACCTCACGCCTCGGACAGGATCTCATCCGGGGCGTCTTCGGCACGCTCTTCGGCGGCGGTCGGCGGCGCTGAACGGATCGGAGACGCCGCCTCGCCGCTCGGGGAATGGCCGCGTCGTCCTGGCAGCGGTCGCGGTCCTCGTCATCGTCGCGCTCCTCCTCGCGCTCGTCCTGACGCGGCCGTCGTCGGGACCGGGCAGCCCGTCGTCCAGCCCTGGCGTGCCGAGTCCCGCGAGCACGTCATCGGCGAGTGCCGCGTCACCGACCGGCTCGGGGCCGACGCCGTCGACGTCGGCGGCGCCGGCGTCGCCCAGTGCCGCCGCGGCCCTGCCGGCCTTCAGCCACGTCTGGGTCATCGTGATGGAGAACCACGGGCTGGAGCGGGTGCTTGGCTCGAACGGCCTCGACTACGTGACGGACCTCGTGGAGCGCTACGGCCTGGCGGAGAACTACCACGCCGTCGGTCGGCCCTCGCAGCCCAACTACCTCGCCCTGTTCAGCGGCTCGACCCAGGGTGTCACGGACAACGATCCGCATGACATCGCGGCGCCCAACATCGCCGACCAGATCGAGGCGTCCGGCCGGACCTGGCGGGCGTACGCCGAGAACGTCCCGCCCGACTGCTACACCGGTGAACGGGCGCGGGATGGCCGGGACGGCAAGGGCGAGTACGCCCGCAAGCACGCCCCCGCCATCAGCTTCACCTCGATCAGCGGCGACCCACAGCGGTGCGCCAACATCCAGGACTTCAGCGCGTTCGATCCGGCCGCCAGCGACTTCGCGTTCATCACGCCCAACCTGTGTCACGACGCCCACGACTGCTCGCTCGGCGACGCCGACGACTGGCTGGCGTCGTTCCTGCCGCGCATCCTCGACAGCCCCGCCTACCAGGATGGCGGGGTCGTGTTCCTGACGTTCGATGAAGCCGAGGGCGATGTGCCGACCGGCGGCCAGGTGGCCACCATCGTGATCTCGTCCGACGTGGAGCGCGGCCTGCGCTCGAAGGTCGCGCACGACCACTACTCGCTGCTCCGCACCATCGAGGACGCGTGGGGGCTGGGCTGCCTCGCCAACAGCTGCGCGGCGAACACGCTGGCCGAGTTCTTCCCGCCATCGTGAACCGCGCCGGGCGCTCGGCGTGGACCGACGGAGCCTTCCGGCAGCGGATCGAGGACTGGGCACGGGCGCGCCTGGCCAACTCGGGTCAGCGCATCGTCGGGCCGGTCGAACAGCCCCATGTACGGCCGTGGTCGACGGTCCTGCGCATCCCGACCGATAGGGGTCCGGTCTGGGCCAAGGCGCTCGGGCCGGGAACCGCTCACGAGGCGCCCCTGCTTGCCGCCCTGGTCGCATGGGGCACGCCCGGGATCGTGCCGCCGCTGGCGGTCGACGAGGAGCGCGGCTGGGTCCTGTCACCCGACGGTGGCCCGACCCTCCGCCAGACCCGCCCCGACGGCACGGGCGACCATGACCTCGACGCCTGGCAGCGCATCGTGCGCGAGCACGCCGCGCTGCAGCGCTCCACGGAGCGGCGGGTCGACGACCTGTTGGCGATCGGGGTGCCCGACGGTCGGCCGGCGACCCTCGCCACGACCCTGCGGGCGCTGCTCGACGACGACGCCCTGTGGGATCCCGATCTGCAGGAGCCCGACGACCGCGCCGCCGTCGCCGCGGCGCGACCACGGCTGCAGGCGCTCGTCCCGTGGGTCGAGGCATCGGCCGACGACCTGGGCGGGTCGGGCATCGCGGCCACGATCCAGCACGACGACCTCCACGGCGGCAACATCTTCGTCGGGCCGGCCGGCGTGCGCTATTTCGACTGGGGCGACGCGGTCGTTGCCCACCCGTTCGGGACGATGACGGTGACGCTCAACTCGATCGCCCATCACGCCGGTCTCGAGCCGAGCCACCCGGGCCTCGCCCAGGTCCGCGCGGCCTACCTCGAGGCGTGGACGGACGTCGCCACCCCGGCCGATCTCGACCGTCTGCTCAGCGTCGCCCTCGATCTCGGCCGGATCGCGCGCGCCGCCGCCTGGCTGCGCGCGCTCGAGGGCGTCCCGCTGGACGAGCGCGAGGGACACGGCGGAGCGCCGGCGGCGTGGCTCGCCGACCTGGTCGAGCGCCGCGATCGCCGGCCCGAGTGATCCCCGCCGGCCCTAGGTGATGACCAGTTCGGTGGGGACGTCGTCGGCGACCGGCGGGTAGCTCGGCTTGAGGTCGGCGATCGTGTCGGCCAGGATCGTCGAGACCGCCAGGTCGCGCAACCAGTTGCGGTTGGCCGGGATGAGGTACCAGGGCGCCTCTCGGGTCGAGGTGCGCGACAGGGCTTCGTCGAAGGCTGCCTGGTAGTCGTCCCAGCGTGCTCGTTCGGCGATATCGCCCATCGAGAACTTCCAGCGCTTCGTCGGGTCGTCGAAGCGCTCCTGGAACCGCTGGCGCTGCTCGTCCCGGTCGATCGACAGGAAGAATTTGACGATCGTCGTGCCGTTGTCGACGAGGTGTCGCTCGAACGCGTTGATCTCGTCGTAGCGCTTCGACCAGACCTTCTTCGGCACGAGGTCGTGGACCCGGACGACCAGCACGTCCTCGTAGTGGGAACGATTGAAGATGCCGATCTCGCCCTTGCGCGGCACCGCCTTGTGGACGCGCCACAGGTAGTCGTGGGCGAGCTCCTCGGCGCTCGGGACCTTGAACGAGGTGACCGGGCAGCCCTGCGGGTTGAACGCCTCCATGACCTTCTGGATCGTGCCGTCCTTGCCGGCCGCGTCGATGCCCTGCAGGACGACCAGGACGGACCGCCTGGCCTCAGCCCAGAACCGGTCCTGCAGTCCGGCCAGCCGCTCGAGCTGCCTGGCGATCTCGGGCTGCGCGGCGTCCTTGTCCCGACCGAAGGTGGCTCGGTGGTCCAGCTTGGCGAGGCGGACCGTGTGGCCCGGCCGGACGCGCAACGCATCGCGGAAGTCGATCGGTTGGGCCATGGCGCGCTCCTCGATGGGTCCGTTCGAACGTCAGACGTATGATGCGACCGTATCCCGTACGTGACCAGCGCAGGAGCGCGCACCATGACCGTCGCCACCGGCACGAAGCCCCATCCCATCTTCCTGGCCGGCCGCTGGGTCGAGTCGCCCGATGTCCTCGAGGTGACCAACCCGGCCGACCCGTCGACGCCCGCCGGCGCGACGTTCAACGCGACGGACGCCCAATACGACGAGGCGGTCGAGGCCGCGGTCGCCGCGTTCGAGGTCACCCGCCATCTGCCGGCCTATGAACGCGGCCGCATCCTGCGCGAGATCAGCAGCGGCGTCGCCGCTCGGCGCGAGGAGCTCGGCCGCCTGATCAGCCTCGAGGCCGGCAAGCCGATCCGCGACGCGCTGGTCGAGGTCGACCGGGCGTCGCTCACCTTCCGTCTCGGCGCCGAGGAAGCGGAACGGATGACCGGCGAGCTCATCCCGCTCGACCTGCTGCCGAGCAGCAAGGACCGCGTGGGCATCACCCGACGGTTCCCGATCGGTCCGATCGCGGCCATCAGCCCGTTCAACTTCCCGCTGAACCTCGCGGCGCACAAGCTCGCCCCGGCGATCGCGTCGGGCAACCCGATCGTGCTCAAGCCGCCGTCCAAGGATCCGCTGACGATGCTGACGGTCGGCGAGATCGTCGAGGCGGCGGGCGTGCCGGCCGGGTCGGTCAGCATCCTGCCGATGACCCGCGAGACGGGCGACCGGATGGTGGCCGACGAGCGGTTCAAATTGCTGACGTTCACGGGCAGCCCGTCGGTCGGCTGGCGGATGAAGGCGCGAGCGGGCAAGAAGAAGGTCGTCCTCGAGCTCGGCGGCAACGCCGGCGTCATCGTCGACCGCAGCGCGGACCTCGACTGGGCCGTCAAGCGGACCCTCGTCGGCGCGTTCTCGTACGCCGGCCAGGTCTGCATCAGCGTCCAGCGGATGTTCGTCCACGAGGCGGTCTGGGAGCCGTTCATGGAGCGCTTCCTGGCCGGTGTGGCGAACCTCCGCGCCGGCGACCCGCTCGACCCGGCCACCGACATCGGGCCGATGGTCGATGGCCACCAGGCCCAGCGCACGCAAGCCTGGGTGGATGAGGCGGTGGCGCTCGGCGGACGGATCCTGGCGGGCGGCACGGCCGCCGGCACGTTCTTCCCGCCGACCGTCCTGACCGATGTGCCGACGAGCGCCCAGGTGTGTTCCAACGAGGCCTTCGCGCCGATCGTCGTTGCCGCTCCGGTCGCCGATCTCGAGGACGGCATCAGGCGGGTCAACGACAGCCTGTTCGGGCTCCAGACCGGGGTCTTCACGAATGACCTCGCCGGCGCCTGGCGGAGCTTCTCCGCGCTCGAGGTCGGGGGCGTCATCGTCAATGACATCCCGACCTACCGGATCGACCACATGCCCTATGGCGGGGTCAAGGATTCGGGCCAGGGCCGGGAGGGCCTGCGCTGGGCCATCGACGACATGACTGAGATCCGCATCCTCGTCCTCGCCCAGCCCGGTTGAGCCGAGCCCAGTTCGCGGGCCGAAGGGCCTGATGGTGCCCACTGGCACCGCTCTTCTGTCGCCCCCCACGCTCGGGCGGCCGGGGGCGGTGTCCGGCGGCACCACTTCCGCTCGGGTCCTGGTTGACCGGGGTACGTTCGTACTGGTACGACCACACCCACAACCGTCGACGCGCTGTGCCGAGTCGCGAGGGCCGGTTGATGGGGCACACGAGGGGGATCCCGCCGCGACTCACCGGGGCGGGGTGGCCGGACCGCGTTCCGGGAGGCTGACCGCGTTGGGGTGATCCCGGCTGTGCTGGCCGGGACATCGGGGAGTGGGGGAAGTCCGGATGGGTGAGGGGTCTGGCCGACCGTCGGACGGCGTGTGGGTCGTCGTGCCGACGTACAACGAAGTCGGGAATCTCGAGCCGATCGCGGGGGCGATCCTCGGGTCCCTGCCGGCCGCGACGCTGCTCGTGGTCGACGACGCATCACCGGATGGAACGGGCGAGCTGGCGGACCGGCTGGCGTCGTCCGATCCGCGGGTCCGCGTGCTGCACCGCAGCGCCAAGGAGGGGCTCGGACCGGCCTACCGTGCCGGATTCCGGGTCGCGCTCGACGGCGGAGCCCTGGCCATCGTCCAGATGGACGCGGACTTCTCGCACGATCCGGCGGTCCTGCCCGCGTTGCTCGCCCCGATCGAGGCGGGTGACGCCGACGTGGTCATCGGCTCGCGCTACGTGGCCGGTGGTGCGGTCACCGACTGGGGGCGCGGTCGACGCTGGTTGAGTCGCGGCGGCAGTCGCTTCGCGCGCTTCGTGCTGGATCTGCCGGTCCACGACCTGACCGGTGGCTTCAAGGCCTGGACCCGGGATGCGCTCGCCCTGGCGACCGCGTCCGACACGGGCCCGGGCGGCTACGCCTTCCAGATCGAGATGACCCACCGTGCCGACCGCAACGGCGCCCGCATCGAGGAGTACCCGATCACCTTCCGGGACCGTCGAGTCGGGGCGTCGAAGATGAGCAGCCGGATCGTCGGCGAGGCGCTCGTCGTCGTCGTCGGCCTGCGGATGCGGGAACTGCTGACCCGACGCGGAGCCCTGCGAGCAGGGAGGCACCGCCTGCCCTGACCTCGTCCTCGACCACCGTGCCGGTAGACCCGGATCCAACCAGAAAGTAGAGCGCGCGAATGAGATTGGCGTACCACCGACGGAGGGCACCCATCGCCCGGGCGGGCATCGCTCGGATGCGGGACGGCATGGTCGGCGATTGGTCCCGGTTCACGCTGGTCGGGGCCTCCGGCCTGCTCGTCAACCAGGCCGTGCTCGTGGCCGTGACCGAGATCCTGTCGGTGCACTACCTCGTGTCGGCGGTGGTCGCCACGGTCGGCTCATCGACCTGGAACTTCGGATGGATCGAGCGCTGGGCATTCGCCTCGCGTGAACCGCAGCGCGAACTGCGCCAGCGCTATCTCGGATTCGTCGGGCTGAACCTCGCCCTCCTGCCGCTCAGGATCCCGCTGATGTGGCTGCTGACCGAAGTCGGCCAGGTCAACTACGCGCTGTCGAACCTGACGACCCTGGTGGCGTTCTTCGTCGTTCGCGTGGCCGTCTCGGACCGCTGGCTGTGGGCCGTCGCGCCAGCGCCGAGCGGCCCGTCCGCCACCCCGTCGCCGGTCGGTCCGCCGTCACTCGACCCGTTCATGCCCGGTCTGCCCACACCGCTCGGCGCCGAACCCGATCGGCCCGCCTCGCCGACACCGCGTCCGGCGCCGACCCCCGGTCGCTATATCTACGACGTCGCCGGATTGCTGGCCATCGACTCCTCGGTGGAGCTGCGAGAGCTGGCGTACTTCCGCGCGAAGCATGTCGGGCGACCGGATATCCGCATCCGGACCGGGTTCGTCGCTCCCCGCCCGACCCGCCGGGTGCGCTTCGAGGAGGTTGGCGAAACGCTCGTCTACCGCGAGCACCTGGGTCCGTTCGCCGCCAACTTCTCGCTGCGGATGGGCGACCCCATCGAGATCCGCGTCAGCCACCTGCTGGCCCTGTCGCCGCATGTGGTCTACACCAACATCGTCGAGGCGTTCCTGCGTTTCCTGCTCGTATCGAAGGGCTACGTCCTGCTCCATTCGGCGTCGATCGCCGACGAGGACGGGACCACCCTGCTGTCGGCCCAGACGGATACCGGCAAGACCAGCACGGTGATCACCCTGGTGCGGACGGGTCGCTACCGCTTCCTGTCCGACGACATGACGATCATCGACCCGCGCGGCGAGGCCATCAGCTATCCCAAGCCGATGACCCTGTCGTTCCACACCATGAACGTGGCCAAGGCCGGCCGGCTGACCGTTCGCGATCGCGCCGCGCTCGCGGTGCAGAGCCGACTGCATTCGAAGTCCGGGCGGCGGGTGGGGCAGAGCCTCGGCGAACGGAACCTGCCGATCATGTCGCTCAACGCGCTGGTCCAGGCGATCGTGCCCCCGCCGAAGCATCGGATCGACGCGCTGTTCGAGTGCGCCGTCGGCGGCCGGGCGCCGATCCGCAGCGTGGTGATCATGGAGCGCGGCGAGGACGGCCTGGATCGACTGTCGCTCGAGGATGCCGTTCGGCGGCTGATCGACAACACCGACGACGCCTACGGGTTCCCGCCGTTCAGCCTGTTCGCCCCGCACATCCGGATCGACGGCGACGACTACGCGACGCTCCGGCTCAAGGAGGCCGGGCTGCTCGGCGCGGCGATCATGAACGCGCGGAGCTGGCATCTGCGCGTCGTCGACCATGGCTGGGCGGAGCGGTTGCCGGCGATCATCGAGCGCCCGAGGCTGGTTGCGGTCGGTCCGCTGCCGGTCGATGGTCATCCCGACCGGGGCCTGCCCGACGCGCTGACCGATCGAGGGCACACCGAGGCCGCGCCTGGCGGGGCGGTCCTCGAACTCGTGCACGACGGCCCGGAGACGACGCTCGACACGTCATCCGGCTCGACCGTCGCATCGACCGTGGGCGGACCACCCCGATGACCGGCACGGGCGAGCTCACCACCACTCGCTCCCAGCACAGGGGGATCGCCCATCATGCGTGATCCGATGTCAGGGTCGAGGACGCGGCCGATGCGCCCCTTCCGTCGCTCGCTCCCGCTGCGGCTCGCCGTCGGCGCGACCGTCGTCGCGCTCCTGTGGTCGGTCCCGGCCGCGTCCGCGGTCCAGACGCCCCAGGTGCCGGCCGCCCCGACCGGCGTTCGCGCCGTCGCGCTGACGCCGTCCCAGGTCACCGTCGAGTGGCAGCCGGGTGGCACGGGTACCGTGTCCTACACGGTCCGGCGCAACGGTGTCGCCATCGCCTCGGTCGACGCCGCGACCCGGAGCTTCTCGGACACCGCCGTCGCCGCCGGCCAGCGCTACACCTACGTCGTCGAAGCCCTCGGCGCCGGCGGTCCGTCGGCCGCCGCGGCGGCCGGCGTCAAGACACCGACCGCGCCGGGCGCGGCAGATCGCGATCGACCGACCGTGCCCGACGACCTCCACGCGGTCGCCCGACCGGACGGCTCGGTGCTCGTCGACTGGCAGGGCGCCAACGACGACACGGACATCTCGGCCTACGTCGTGCGTCGTGGCAACCGCCAGGTCGCGGTCGTCGACGCGGGCACGCTCCGCTTCGTGGACACCCGACCCGGCGGCGGCAGTGCGCCGTACACCGTCGAGGCCGTCGACATCGCCGGCCGCACGTCGGGGCGATCCGAGCCGGCCGCGGTCGAGGCCGCGACGACACCTGCGCCGGCAGCGCGAACGGGAGCCACGACCGGGGCGACCGGCGCGGCCCCGACGGCCGGCAGCACGGCGTTCGCCACGGCAGCATTCTCGGAGTCGCTGCGCCGCTACCCGTACCTCACCGATGTCGTCAACTCGGCCGACTCGACGTCCGGCTTCGCGACGATCAACTGGGCGACCCTGCCCACTTCCACGACCGCGTCAGCCCTGTGGGGCGCCGTCGACGGCAACGGCGACTGCAACCCGACCAACGTCGTCGCGGCCGTCCGGACGGGGCTGCAGGCGAACGGGACGACCCTGTCCCAATGGAAGGCGAACCTCACCCTCGCGCCCGATACGGAGTACTGCTACCGGGTGCGGCTCGGTGCGGCCGACCTGCTGCTCGACGACCCGAGCCCGCGCTTCCGGACGCTGCCGCCGACCGGCGCGACGGCGCCGTTCTCGTTCGCGGTCTTCGGCGACTGGGGCCAGGTCGACTCGGTGTCCCAGAATCCGGACCAGGCCAATGTCATGGCCCAGATCGCCGCCAGCGGTGCGCGCTTCGCGCTGACGACGGGCGACAATGCCTATTCCTCCGGCAGCCAGAGCAACTACGGTGACATGGTCGAGTTCGGTCCCGAGATCAGCGGCGTGTTCGGCCCGTCGTTCTGGACGATCCCGGGGCGCTCGATCCCGCTGTTCGCGGCCATCGGCAACCATGGCCTGCTGCGCAATGACGCGAACCACCCCCACTTCGTGAACTGGCCGCAGGATCGTGCCGTCAGCGAGTCCGGCGGGCGCTATCAGAAGGACACCTACTGCTGCCTCCTCGGGACGGCGTCGCTGACGCTGCCCAGCACGTGGTACGCGTTCGATGCCGGTCCCGTGCGCATCTATGTCCTGCAGGCCGCCTGGTCCGACACGAACGGGGGCATCAACGCCGATCCGTACGAGGTCGACGCCGCCTACCAGTGGACGCCGGGCAGCCCGCAGTACACCTGGCTGCAGCAGGACCTGGCCGCCCACCCCGGCCAGATCAAGATGGCGGCGTTCCATTACCCGCTCTACTCGGACCAGAAGCACGAGTCGTCGGACACCTTCCTGCAGGGTCCGGGTTCGCTGCAGGGGCTGCTCGACCAGTACGGCGTGAAGTTCGCCTTCAACGGCCATGCCCACATCTACCAACGCAACCGGCCCGACGCCGCCGGGCTGGTCAGCTACGTCACCGGCGGCGGGGGCGGGAAGACCCAGTCCGTCGGCGAGGATCCGTGCCTGGCCATCGATGCCTACGCCATCGGCTGGTCCAACAGCTCCGGCACCGGCAACGCCTGTGGAGCTGCGTCGCCGCCGAGCGCCAACGCGCAGGTCTTCCACTTCCTCAAGGTGACCGTCGACGGCAGCCTGGTGACGGTCGCCCCGATCGATTCGCTGGGTCGACCGTTCGACGTGCAGACCTACGACACGGCCGCTTCGCCCGACACCGAGCCGCCCAGCGTCCCGACCGGCGTGGCTGCCGTGGCCAGCTCTGCCTCGCAGGTGGACGTGACCTGGTCGGCCTCGACCGACGACGTGGCCGTCACCGGCTACGACGTCCTGCGCGATGGCGTGGTCATCGCCACCGTGGCCGGTGACATCCTCGCCTACGCCGACGCGAGCGTCGCGCCGTCCACGACCTACGGCTACCAGGTCATCGCCAGCGATGGGACCAACCGCTCGGATCCGAGCAGCCCAGCGGTGTCGGTGACGACGCCGGCCATCCCCGACACGGAGGCACCGAGTGCGCCGAGCGAGGTGACCGCCACGGCCGTCTCGTCGTCGCTGGTGCGGGTGGCCTGGTCGGCCTCGACCGACAACGTCGGGGTGACCGGCTACGACGTCCTGCGCGACGGCGCGCCCATCGGCTCGGTCGCCGCGGGCGCGCTGGCCTATGACGATGCCACGGTCGCCGCAGCGACCGACTACCGCTACGAGATCGTCGCCCGCGATCTGGCCGGCAACCCGTCGCTGCCGAGCGCCGCGGCGACGGTCACCACCCCGCGCGCGCCGGTCACCCTCGTCTTCCCGGCGGTCGAGGACAGCACCACCGACGCCACCACCCCGGGCACCAACCTCGGATCGTCGACCAGCCTGCTGGCCGACACGTCGCCGGCCCAGCGCGCCTATCTCAAGTTCGTGGCCAGCGGCATCGGCGGGCCCGTCGTCAGCGCCGTCGTCCGCCTGCGCGTGACCGACAGCACGCCCGATGCCCCGCAGATCGCCTCGACCACCAACGGCTGGACCGAGTCCGGCCTGACCTGGGCCAACCAGCCGGCGCCGGGCGCCGTCGTGGGCGACCTCGGCAGCGTGTCCAAGAACACCACCATCGACTATCCGGTGACGGTCGCCATCGGCGCCGACGGGACGTACAGCTTCGTGCTCCTCGCCCAGTCCAGCAACGGGCTCGGCGTGGCCTCCCGGCAGGCCACCCTGGCCAGCCGTCCCCAGCTCGTCGTCACGTACCGCTGACCTCTGTCCCCCGCATGTCCAGGCGTCACGCGTGATGGGTGCGGCCGTCCTCGGCTCGATCATCGCGCTGGCTGCCTTCGTGCGCCTCGTCGGGGTCACCGCCATCGGGCTCAACTCCGACGAGGCCGTGTACGCCGGTCAGGCTGCGGCCATCGCCGGTGACGCCGTCCTGTCGCCGTTCTTCCCGATCTTTCGGGCGCACCCGCTGCTGGTCCAGTCGATGCTGGCGGTGCCGTTCAGCCTGGAAGTGACCGACACCGCCGCGCGGGTCAGCGCGGCGGTCATCGGCCTCGTGGCGATCGTCGTCGTCTACGCCCTCGGCTCCCGCCTGTACGGCCGCCGGGTCGGGCTGCTCGCCGCCCTGTTCATGGCGCTGATGCCCTACCACGTCGTCGTGTCCCGCCAGTTCCTGCTGGATGGGCCGTTGACGTTGCTCACGACCCTGGCCCTGTACTGCCTGACCCGCTTCGGGTCGTCCGGCCGCCATGCCTGGCTGTATGCGGCTGCCGCCGTCCTGGGCCTGGCCATCCTGACCAAGGAGACGGCCATCGTGTTCATCGGCGCCACCTATGCGTTCCTCGCCCTGGCGCCGGCGATCGAGGTGCGCCTGCGGCACCTTGTGGTCTCGATGCTCGTCCTGGCCGCGGTCGTGGCCTGCTTTCCCCTGTCCCTGGCCCTGGCCGGCGGCGGCGGCGCAAGCACGGCCCAGCAGTACTTCGTCTGGCAGCTGCTGCGCCGCCCGAACCACGAGCTGACGTTCTATCCGCTGGTCGTGCCGCCGGCCATCGGCCTCGTCCTGCTCGCCCTCGCCCTGGCCGGGCTGTGGGCGTTTCGTTCCCGCTTCGACTGGCGGTCGCGGTTGCTGGTCGCCTGGGCGCTGGTGCCCATCGCCTTCTTCGAGCTGTGGCCGACCAAGGGCTTCCAGTACCTGCTCCCGATCGCACCCGTCGTGGCCATCCTCGCGGCGCGGTTCCTGCTCGAGTCCGGCCCGCGCCGGATGCCCGACTGGCTCGGACGCCTCCCGCGATCCGTTCGCCAGCCACGCGCGCTGGCCATCGGTCTGGTGGTGCTGTCGCTCGCACTGCCCACGGCTGCCGCTGTCCTCAACCAGCCCACGGCCCCGGTCCTGGCGGGCGGTGGCGGCGTCCCGGGCGGGCGCGAGGCCGGACAGTGGATCGACACGAACCTGCCGGCCGCGGCCCGGCTCATGACCATCGGACCGTCGATGGGCAACATCCTGCAGTTCTACGGCCACCGTCCGGCACGAGCGTTGTCGGTCAGTCCGAACCCGTTGCGCCGCAATCCATCCTACGAGCCGATCACCAACGCCGACCTCAGCCTGCGCACGGGCGAGATCCAATACCTGGTCTGGGACGCCTACTCGGCGGCGCGCACCGCCCACTTCTCCGGTCGCCTGCTCGACCTGACCCGTCGCTACGACGCGCGCCTCATCCACACCGAGAGTCTGCCTGGCGGGACCGCCGGGGCGCCGATCGCGACGCCGGTCATCCAGATCTACGAGGTCCTCCGCTCGGAGGCCGGAGTGCCCGGGTCGGCACCACCGAGTGGGGGCTCCTCCGCGGCAACGACCGAGCGTCCCGCCGCCCGCCGGGAATACATCTACGCGGCCTACGCGCTGGCCGTGGCGATCGCGCTCGGGACGATCCTGCACGCGGTCGTCGACGATCGACGGACGGCCCGACGATGACCGGTCGACGACGGTGGGCGATCGTGCCGCTCGCGCTGGCGTTGTCGTGGGCGATCTTCCCGCTGTCGGTGCGGGCCGCCACGCCGACCACCCTGACGCTCGATACCGACGCGGCGATCACCGTCGGGGTCCATCCGGCCGTCGAGGTCCGGCTGTCCGGACCGGCCGGCCCGATCGTCGGGGCGCAGGTCGAGATCCAGCTCGACGGCCGTCAGACCGAGCGGATCGTGACCGCCGCGGATGGCAGGGCGACGGCCGTGCTGGCCCGCGACCTCGACATCGGCGACTACCGCATCCAGGCGGTGTTCCGGGGGACGCCCGACCACCAGGCGGCGGTGAGCGCACCGACCAGCGTCCACGTGGGTTCGGCCAGCTTGACCGTGCGGACGGTCCCGGCCGTCGCCGGCGTGCCGTTGCTCCGGGTCGACGGCGGGGCGCTGCTGTCGACCGGGGCGGACGGCACCATCCGGATCGACGTCACGGCCGTCCGGCGCTACTCGTTCGAGGTCCTGATCCCGCCAGCGTCCCCCGACCGGCGGTTGTCGTTCGCCCGCTGGGGCGACGGCAGCCGGGAGACGGCGCGCTCCATCCGGTTGCCCGGGCGCTCGGACCTGGTCATCGGCCTCGAGGTCGCGCAGCCGGTGACGTTCAGCTTCATCGATGCCGCGGGTGTCGCGGTCGACCCCGCCCGGGTCGAGACCTTCCTGCTCGCCAACGACCGCGGCCAGGCGCTGGAGCCGGGGGCGATGGAACCCGAATGGCTGGCCGCCAATCGCATCGTCCGCGCGGCCGACGGTCTCACCTCCGTGCCCATCGAGTATCGGATCCAGGAAGTCGGCGTCCGCGGCGCGAACGTCGTCGATCGCGGGCGGCTCCACTTCCAGCCCGACGGCCAGATCTCCACGTGGGTCATCCCGCTGTTGCTGTACTCACTCACGATCGAGGCGGAGGACGCGTTGTTCGGGACGCCGGTGGGGACGTCCGCCCGGCTGGAGTACCCCAACGGGACGGTCGCCAGCGTGCCCCTCGATGAGCGATCGTCGGCCACCATCTCGGCACTGCCGCGCGGGAACTATCGGGCGGTCGTCGAACGCCCGCCTGGGATCGGCGTGTCGACCCCGATCGTCCTGTCGCGCGAGCAGACGGTACGGATGCCGGTGCTGAGCTACCTCGACGTCGGCTTCGTCATCGCCATGGGCCTGGCGATCGCCGGCGCCCTGGTGCTGTTCGGCGGACGGCCGGTCGGGCGGCTGGGGCGCCGCGTCCTCGGGCGGATCGGCGCGCTGGTGCTGACGGCCCTCGGGCTGCCGCTCCGGCTGCTGCGCGCGGTCGGACGCGCAGTGCTGGTCGTCGTCGGTTTGCCGCTCCGGCTGATGCGCGCGGTCGGACGAGCGGTGATGGTCATCGTCCGCCTGCCCGGTGCGCTGGTCCGCCGGGCGATCCACGCCGTCCCCCGACGGCGAGCCTCGGAGCCCGCGCGCGGCCTCGCCGGTGCCGGCGGGCCGGCACTCGCGTTCGCCGGTGGGATGTCCGAGCCGACGACCTTGCCCGTGACCGCCGTCCCGCCGCCGACGCCCGCGGCGGCGAGCCAGGCGGTCTTGTCCGGCCCGGACGTCGCCACGACCGGGGCACCGCCCGAGGTCGCCATTCCCGCCATCGGCCGCCCGTCGCGTCTGGTCGTCGCCATCCACCGCTCGGCGCCCCGTGACACCGATCGGGCCGGCCGCCCGATCGACCAGTCGCGACGCCATCGCCACTGCCCCGACTGCAGCAACCGCCTGACCAGGCGCGCACGGATCTGCCGCGTGTGCGGTCGGCGGGTGCGTCGGTCGTGACCGCCGTCGCGAACCCCCGGCCCGGCCCCCGTCGGAACCGCGTCGCCGGGGTCCTGCTGGTGGTGCTGACACTGAGTGCGGTGGCCGTCGGGTTGGCGGCGGCCGGTGCTGCGCGAGCGCCCGGGCAGACGGTCGCCGACGTCCCGGTGCTGGCGTATTACTACATCTGGTACGACCGCGGATCCTGGGACCGGGCCAAGACCGACCTGCCCATCCTCGGAACGTATTCCTCGAGCTCGCGCCAGGTGATGCGTCAGCACGTCGAGTGGGCCAAGAGCGCCGGCATCGACGGGTTCATCGTCAGCTGGAAGAGCACGCCCAAGCTCGACGATCGGTTGCGTCAGCTGGTCGAGGTCGCCCGCGAAGCGGACTTCAAGCTGGCGATCATCTACCAAGGCCTCGATTTCGAGCGCAACCCCGTCCCTGCCGCGCAGGTCGGACGGGACCTCCGCGCGTTCGGCAGCGCCTACGCCGCCGACCCCGTGTTCTCGATCCGCGGACGCCCGCTCGTCGTCTGGTCCGGGACGTGGGAGTTCAGCCGGGCCGACATCGAGGCGGTCACGACCCCGCTGCGGGCGACCCTTCGGATCCTCGCTTCGGAGCGCGATGTCGACGGCATCAACCGGCTCGCCGGGACGGTCGATGGCGACGCGTACTACTGGTCGTCGGTCGACCCCGAGACGTTCCCCAACTACCTCGACAAGCTCATCGCCATGAGCGCGGTCGTGCATGCCCAGGGCGGCTTGTGGATCGTGCCGGTCGCGAGCGGTTTCGACGCTCGCCTGATCGGCGGGACGCGCGTCATCCCGCGCGACGAGGGCGAGCACATCCGGCGTCAGATGGGGCTCATCGCCGAGACGCGTCCGGATGCCATCGGCCTGATCAGCTGGAACGAGTTCAGCGAGAACTCGCACATCGAACCGAGCGTCGAGCACGGATACGCGTATCTCGACGTCATCCGCGAGGCCCGTCCGCTGGCCGGCCTGTCGGCCATCGGCGACGACTCGTCCGATGATCCCCCGTCCGAGGACCCGGCCTGGATCCCGCGCGTGCTGGCACTGGCCCTGCTGCTCGCGCTGACCGGCGCGGGCGTCTGCCTGACGATCTGGCGCGAACGCCGGGCGCGTCGCCAGCGAGCGCCCACCCGACCGGCTCCCTGACCGCCGGGCCGTCGTCCCGCGGCCCGCGACGACGGCCGCGCTCGGCGGACCGCGTGCGCCATCCTGCGCACGTGGACCTGACCCTCAGCGAGGCCCAGCTCGATCTCCAGGGGCGGACCCGGGCGTTCGTCCGCGACGTCCTCCAGCCCCTCGAGATCGACTTCGAGCGCGCCGGCGGACGTCTCGAGGCGGGCGCGCGGGCGCACATCCGCGAGGCCGCGGCCGCGGCGGGCCTGGTCGGCGGGCCGTTACCGCGCGAGGTCGGCGGGCTGGGCTGGAGCGCCCTCGAGCAGGTGCTCGTCCACGAGCAGCTCGGGCAGGCGACCGGCGGCCTGTGGTCGTTCATCCCGGGCGCCTACAACGCCCTCATCTGGTGCGACCCAGAGCAGCGCATCCGCTACCTGGAGCCCAGCCTCCGCGGTGAGCGGTTCGGCAGCTACGCCGTGACCGAGCCGGGCGCCGGCTCGGACGCCCGGGCCCTGGCGGCGACCGCGGTCCGCGATACGGCCACCGGCGAGTACGTCCTCAACGGGGAGAAGTGGTTCGTCACCGGGCCGCCCGACGAGACCGATTTCATGATCTTCCACTGCCTCGTGGTCGAGGGTGAGATCCGCCGCCCGACGCTGTTCCTGGTCGACTACGGCACGCCCGGGCTGACGATGCGCTACGACCCGGACTACATGCACACCTTCGCCGACCGCCACCCCCAGTTCGTGTTGCGCGACGTGCGCGTTCCGGCATCGGCCATCCTCGGCGGCGTGGGCCGGGCGGACGAGCTGACCAACGAGTGGTTCGTGGAAGAGCGCATCCACATCGGCGCGCGCTGCAGCGGCGCGATGGAGCGCCTGCTCGAGATGGCCGTCGCGTGGGCCACGGAGCGGATCCAGTTCGGCGAGCGCATCTACGACTTCCAGGGGGTGTCGTTCCCGCTGGCCGATTCGGCGGCGGATGCCGCGGCCGCCCGATCGCTGACCCGCGAGGCAGCCTGGCTGGTCGACACGGGGGCCGACGCCAAGGTCGTCCACGCCAAGGCCGCGATGGCCAAGCTGTTCGCGTCGGAGGCGGCGTTCCGCTGCGCCGACCGCGTCGTCCAGGTGTTCGGCGGCCGCGGCTACATGCGTGACAACGCCGCCGAGCGGTTCTTCCGGGAGCTCCGCGTCGACCGCATCTGGGAAGGCACGTCGGAGATCCAGCGGATGATCGTCGCCCGGGCGCTCGAGCGGCGCGGTGTCCAGCGAGTCATCGGATGACGAGCATCGTCGGGCGGGCCGATGCGACGGCGCGGCCGCCGGCGACCATCGACCTGCGGCCGCTGTTCGAGCCGCGCTCGATCGCCATCGTCGGGGCCTCGACGCGCGGCTGGATCGCCGAGACGATGCGCGACAACCTGCGCACCATGGGCAGCGCCACGCGCTGCCACTTCGTCAACCCGAAATACGACAGCCTGCTCGGGCAGCCGTGCTACCCGAGCCTCGACGCGTTGCCCGAGCGGCCCGACGTCGCGGTCGTCGCGCTCAACCCGCTGCGGGCCGCGACCGTCACCGCGGACGCCGCGCGCGTCGGCATCCCCGCGGTGATCATCCCCGGCGGCGGCGTCGTCGAAGGCGGCCAAGCCGCGGCCGCCATGCAGCGCGAGGTGGCCGATATCGCCCGACGCCACGGGCTGGCGCTCGTCGGCCCGAACTGCATGGGCGTGATCGACCTGACGGCCAACAGCGCGAGCTACATCGGCGACGTGTCGCCGTACCTGCCCCGCGGCGGGACGGCCGGCATCGCCCAGTCCGGTTCGGTGACCGACGCGTTCGTGCACTCCGGAGCGCGGATCGGGTTCAGCCGCATCGTCAGCTGTGGCTCGGAGGTCGCCCTTGACGTGTGCGACTACCTCGCGTTCTGCCTCGACGACCCGGAGACGCGGTCGGTGATCCTGTTCGTCGAGGGGTTCAAGCGACCCGAGCGGTTCCTCGCCCTGGCCGATCGCGCGCTCGCGCTGGGCAAGCCGATCATGGCGGTCAAGGTCGGCCGGAGCGAGCAGGCCCAGGCGGCCGCCGTGGCGCACTCCGGCTCGCTGGCGGGCGAGACGCGGGCGACGGATGCGGCCCTCGACGCCGCCGGCGTCATCCGCTGCGCGGACCTCGACGAGCTGCTCGAAACGGCGGAACTCGTCGAGGGCATGCGCCGGACCGGGCGGCGCGTCGGCCGCGGCCGCACCGGCGTCGTGACGGTCAGCACCGGCGAGGCGTCGCTCATCGCCGATCTCGCCCCGCGGACCGGGGTCGACCTGCCGCCCATCCCGGAGGCGACCCGCGCGGCGATCCTCGACGTTTTGCCGACGATGGGCTACGTCGGCAATCCGCTCGACCCGTGGGGTGCCGACGAGACCGGCCACGCCTACGGGGCGGTGTTCGAGGCGATGGCCGCCAGCGGCGCGTACGACGTCCTGGCCATCGTCCACGACTTCCCGTATCGGTCGCTGCCCTCGGAGGTGGCGACCGCCAACGACGTCACGCGCCGCCTCCTCGATGCCACGCGGGAGCGGCCCGATATCCTGCCGGTCTATGTGTCGCTGACCTCGGGCGAGCCCCCGTCGGAGACCGCCGCCGTCCTCCGCAACGAGGGCGACGGAGCGCCGATCCTGCGCGGCGCCGTCGAGGCGTTCGGGGCCATCGCGGCAGTCGCTCGCTGGGAGCGACGCCGGACGCGACGCGCGGCGGTCGGGCCGTGGCGGACCGGCTGGCCGGCCCTCGCCGCCGATCCGCCGTCGTACAGCCAGGACCCGGCCAGCCGACGGGCCGAGGCACGAGCGGACGGGACCGGGGCCGGACCGTGGAGCGCCTTGTCCGAGCGCGACAGCCTCGAGCTCTTGCGGTCGGCCGGCATCGCGGTCACGGCCGCCATCGCCGTTCCCGACGCCGACGCTGCGGTGGAGGCGGCCCGACCGCTCGGCGGTCATGCGGTCGCGCTGAAGGTGGATGCCCCGGCTGTGGCCCACAAGAGCGATCTCGGACTGGTGGTCCTCGAGCTGGTGGGCGACGGCGCGATCCGGACGGCCGCCCACGACCTGCTGGAGCGGGCGCGCAGCCTGGGCCTCGACCTCCGTGGCCTCCTGGTCGAGCCGATGGCCGACCCCGGCGTCGAGCTCATCGTCGGCATGCGACGCGATCCGTCCTTCGGTCCGGTCGTGCTGGTCGGCCACGGGGGCGTCCTGGCCGAGCTGATCGACGATGTCGAGGTCCGCCTTGCGCCGCTCGACGTGGCGGAAGCGTCGGCGATGCTCGAAGGACTGCGCGGGTCGAGCGTGCTCGACGGGCTTCGTGGCCGGCCGTCGGTGGACCGTGCCGCCGTCGCGCAGATGCTCGTCGCCGTGGGTCGCCTCGCGGTCGACCGCCCGGACCTCCTCGAGATCGACCTCAACCCGGTCATCGCGTCGGCCGAGGGGGCCGTCGCGGTCGATGCCCTCGTCGTCGTGGCCGACCCCGAGCCGACGACCCAGGCCATGACCGAGGCCACGACCCAGGCCACGACCCAGGCCACGATCGACGCGGAGGATGGCCGTGGCTGAGGCCACGTCCGAACCCGTCCTGCGCACGACACGCACCCCGTGGGGCGTGCGGCTCGTCCTCGACCGACCGGCCAAGCTCAACGCCCTCAGCGGTGCCCTCGTCGCCGCCCTCGTCGCGGCGCTCGACACGGCGGAGGCGGACCCGGATGTGCGGGTCATCGTGCTCGAGGGCGCCGGCCGCGCGTTCTGTGCCGGCTACGACCTGACCGAGGAGGCCGAGGGCGCGATCGGCGGCCCGGTCGCCTGGCGCGAGCTGCTGGCGGCCGACGTCGCGGCCACGCTGCGCTTCCTCGATTCGCCGAAGCCGATCATCGCCCAGGTCCACGGCTATGCCCTGGCCGGGGGGTTGGAGCTGGCGATGGCCTGCGATCTGGTCGTGGCCGCCGAGGGCACCAGGCTGGGTGAGCCCGAGATCCGCTACGGGTCGGCTCCGGTCACGCTGCTGATGCCGTACCTCATCGGGCAGAAGCGGACCCGCGAGCTGTTGCTGACCGGCGACCTCATCGATGCCGCGGAGGCGGAGCGGATCGGGCTGGTCAACCGGGTCGTGCCCGCCGATCGCCTGGCGAGCGAGGTCGATGCCCTGGCCGACCGGCTGGCGCGGACGCCACCGGAGGTCATGGGCCCCACCAAGCGGATGCTCAATCGGGCGATGGACGCAGCCGGCTTCCGGCTGGCCGTCGAGGCCGGCCTGGACCTCGGCGCCATCATCAATGCCGCCGACACCCCGGAACAGCGCGAATGGGATGCGATCGTCCGGCGGGACGGCTTGAAGGCGGCGCTGGCGTGGCGGGACCGGCGCTACGACGAGCGGCTGGGTCGTCAACCGGGGCGATCGGCGGACTGATCACCCGGGCGCGACGCGGACGACGAAGGTACCGGCGCCCCTGACCGAGGGTCCCATATCCGCCTACGTCATCTGGATGGTTCCATGCGCCGGACGCGTCTCGTCGTGCGATGCCCGGTTGGTGAGAGCGTCGGGGGATCACCGTCACCGCACCATCCTGAAGGGGAAGCATCCGATGCATCAGACGCTGTCACTGCCGGGCGTTGCCGGCGAGCCGACGACCACCAGCGAGCCGCGCCGGCACCGTCGCCGCGGGGTCCTTGCCCTGCTGCTCGGCCTGTCCGTCGTGAGCCTCGGTGCGGGGGCGATGTCCCTCGCGCTGTTCACCGACTCGGCCGCATCGAGTGGCACGTTCGCCTCCGGCACGATCGACATCTCCAGCTCGCCGGCCGTCGCCTTCAGCGTCAGCGCGATGGTCCCGGGTGACAGCCAGACCGCCGCGCTGACCCTCGCCAACAACGGCACGGCGGCCCTCCGCTACACGCTCGGCACCGTGGCCACGAACACCCTGGGTGATGCGCTCGACCTGACGGTCAAGACGCAGGGCACCAGTTGCGCGGCGTTCGACGGTTCGACCGTCCTGGCCGGCACGGCGCTCGACGGTGCCGCGTTCGGCGATCCGGCCCAGGGCGCCCAGGCTGGCGACCGATCGCTGGCAGCCGGTGCCAGCGAGGTGCTGTGCTTCCGCGTCGCGCTGTCGCTCGCGACCGGCAACGCGATGCAGGCCCAGGGCTCGAGCGCGACCTTCACGTTCGACGCCGAGCAGACCGCCAACAACCCGTAGACCGGCCGCACCCTTCCACGGGTCGCGTCGAGAGCTGCCGCCATGAACGCCGACCGAGCCAGGATCGCCCGCCGCCGCGCCGGCTCGACCGGCGCGCTGCGCCCGGGCCCCCGGTCGCCCGCCTGGCAGCCGCGGGCGGCCGCGTCGGCCGGCGCCGCCCGAGCGACGGGACCGCGGTTGCTCGAGCTGGCCGGCCGGTTCATCGATGTCCTGCTCGTCGTCGTCATCGCCATCGGCTTGACGGGTGTCGTGCTCGGACGACTGCTTCCCGCCGCCGAGCACCCGGTGTACATCGTGGCCGGGCCATCGATGGGCGAGGCCCTGCCGGTGGGC
Organism: Candidatus Limnocylindrales bacterium; assembly: GCA_035692005.1. GTDB lineage: Bacteria > Chloroflexota > Limnocylindria > Limnocylindrales > CSP1-4 > SPCO01. The sequence continues at coordinate 21,868 of DASSII010000048.1, forward strand.
AGCGCCGTAGTCCTCGACCAGGTCGCCCCCGACGACCTGGTCCCCGGCGACATCGTGACCCTCCAGAGCGGACCGCAGCGCGCCGTGTTCACGCACCGCATCGTCCGCATCATCGAGCGCGACGGCGCCACGTGGATCGAGACCAGGGGCGATGCCAATCCGACCGCCGACCCATCGATCACGCCAGCGTCGGCGGTCGTCGGGCGGGTCGCCGTGGCGATCCCGGAGGCGGGCTACGTGCTCATGCTGCTGTCGACCATCCAGGGCGTCGTCCTCATCCTCGCGGTCGGGGGACTGCTGCTGGCCCTCGGCTGGTGGCTCGGTTCGCTCGCCGACGAGTGGGCCGTCGCTGCCGCGCGGGGCGCGGTCCGAGCGAGCGCGACGAGCCGGTGAGGCCGCGATCCAGCATCGCTCTGGCCGCCCTCGGCGTTGTGGCCATGACCCTGACCCTCGGGCCGGCTGCCGATCGCACGCTGGCCCGCTTCAGCGATGCCTCCGGCGTGACCGCCGACATGGCGACCGACACGCTCGCACCGCCGACCTCCGTGCTTGCCACCGGTGGAGCGACCGTCGGGCTGGTCTGGACACCCACGCTCGACACGTATGCGACCGGCTACGACGTGTATCGCTCGAGCACCAGCGGCGGGCCGTACGCCCTCATCGACAGCGTCAGCCCAGGGACCGCCAGCGCGACGGCCGACGCGCCCGGGCCGGGTACCTGGTCCTACGTCCTGCGCTCCACGTTCGGGGCGTGGCGCAGCTCCCCGAGCGTCGAGGCGAGCGCAACGGTCGGCGGTGCGATGACCACCGCCGACGTGCCCTGTGCCACCTCCGCGGCCGACACGCTGGGCGCCGGGGACAACGACGGTTACCAGACCAACCCGTCACGGGCCTGCGCGCGCGATGGCCTCGTCGCGACCGATGCCGCCAGCGGCAACGGCGGGACGTCGTCGTGCGGCGCGGGCAGCGTGCCGGCGGTCAACAAGGACCGCCACCGGTTCTGGGGCTTCGGGCTCGGTCTGCCCGGATCGGTGTCAGCGGTCGACGGCATCACGGTCCACGCCGAGCTCGGGATGAACAACAACGGCGGGACGACCAATCTGTGCGCTCAGCTGTCGGGCGACGGCGGGCTCACCTGGACGGCGATCCGGGCCGTGCCGGTCGCCGGCCAGGCGCAGGCGACCTACACGTTCGGCGGGCCGGGGGACACCTGGGGTCGCAGCTGGGGGCTCGCCGAACTGACGTCCCCCGCGTTCGTCGTGCGCCTGATCGATGCCTCGACCCAGACGAACAAGTCGTTCCTGCTCGACGTCGTGACCGTCAGCGTGACCTATCGACCGTGATGGCAGCCGGATCGCCGGCCGATGGTTCGCTGGTGCTCGCGTCGGGTGCGTCCCATCGGCCACGCACCGCGCGGATCGCCAGCCATGCGAACACCAGCAGGCCGAAGTAGAAGCTGAGCTCGGCGAACTCGGCGTACTTGCTGATGCGCTCGCCGACCTCCGGGAACAGCCCGAGCCGGATCATCCGGTGGGCGAACGGGAAAGCGAACGCCGGGATGAGCGCCAGCGGCGGGACGACGACGTAGCCCGCCATCGTCCGAGCCGTGGCGCGCCAGCCCGTCCAGCGCAGGATCGGGAACAGGATGGCCAGCGCGCACAGGCCGACGACGACGAGGTTGAACACCTTCGTGACGAGCCCGATGTTGTGGAGGTTCGTCTCGCCTTGGGCGTTGAGCGCGTCCAGCCCGTCGGGGGTGGCGAAGCCAAGGATCCGCTGCCCCCACGAGATCTCCTCACCGGCGATGAACAAGGCCGCCAGCGAACACAGCGCGTAGAACACCGCGAGGCCACGTCGATCGGCCCGCCACAGCCGACGCGCGAGGATGGCGTACGTCCCGATGAGGACGAGGAGGATGCCGAACTGCAGCCATTCGACGACGCCGTCTTCGTTGGCCAGCACGGCGTAGATCCCGCGGAACGGGAAGGCGACGATGCCGCTGAGCGCGACGACCACGGGCGCGAGGGCGATGGCCGCGACCTGCCAGCCCGCGAGGCGCCACTCGGCCGCATCGTCCCGGAGTCGGTCGCGCACGCTCGCGATGATGGATGACACGGCTTGGGTCCCCGGCTGTGGTCGATGCCGCGCGGCAGGTGACGCTGCCGCGGGCGACGCAGGGATGCTACCGCGACCGCCGACGCCCATGCCACCGCCACGCGCCCTCGGCGCGCAGCGGTGGTGCGACTCCGCACCGGTCGCGCAGTTGTCACGCATCGGGCCGACCGCACCGGCGTCCTGCAAGGCGTCCGGTCGCTAGGATGGCGCGGTGACTCGACCCACCCGCCACCCTCGACGCCGCGCGATCTGCCTGCTTGTGGCGCTGGCCATCGCCGTGCCGGGCGCCTGTGGACCGACCGTACCGGTCACGCCCGCGCCGTCGCCCAGCCCGACCACGAGCGTCACCAGCCCGTCCCCGAGCGCGGTCGGTCCGACCGCCACCGCCAGCGGAGGACCGATCGGCACGGCGACCTGGACCGCCGTCCAGCCGAGCGGCGGACCGCCGGCGGCGCGTGACGGCCACAGCTGGTCGGTCGACCCCTCGAGCGCGGTCGCGTACCTGTTCGCCGGTCGCGGTGCCGCCGGCGATCTCGACGACCTGTGGGCGTACGACATGACCGCCGATGCATGGCAGCGGCTCGAGCCGGCCGGTCCTCGCCCGCCTCCCCGGCACGACCATGCCGCGGCCTGGATCGACGGCCTCGGCCTGGTGATCGCGGGCGGTCGGTCGAGTTCGGGGGTCCTCGCCGACCTGTGGGCCTACGATCCATCGGCCGATGGCTGGCGGACCCTCGGCACGAGTGGGCCCGCCCCCGCCGGCCGGTCGGGTGCCTGCGGGGCGCTGGGCGGCGACGGTTCCTGGTGGCTGTACGGTGGCGCCGGCGCCGATGGGGCCGCCCTCGCGGAGCTGTGGCGCTACGATCCCGGCGGATCCGCGTGGACCGAAGCGGCCGTCGACGCCGGGCCGCTCGGGCGCGTCGACGCGGCCTGCTGGTGGGCCAGCGCCGGACGGTTCGTGGTCTACGGCGGGCGCCCCCGGAGCGATGGCGCGACGCAGGCCGATGGCACCATCTGGTCACTCGACCCGACGTCCTTCGGTGGAGCGCAGGTTTGGTCGAGCGTCACTGGTCCGCCCGGCGCCGACCGCGCGCGGGCGGCGGGCACGTCCAACGGCGATGTCGGCGTCCTCGTCGGCGGCCTCGGGCCCGACGGCGCCCCCCGTTCCGACCTGACCGTGGTCGGCGCCGAGGGCGCCACGCTGCTCGGTCCCGGGACGACGGGTCCGACCGCCCGCAGCGGAGGCGCCCTGGTCGCCGATCCGGAGGGCGAGCGGCTCCTGCTCTTCGGCGGGCTCGGACCGGCCGGCCCGACGAACGACGTGTGGGGGTTGACGCTGCCGTCGTAGGGATCAGTCGGCGCGCGCGACCCGGGCTGGCGGTCGTCGCCGGCGCAGTGACCCCGAATCGACGGTCGGGGCGTCGGGCGCATCGGACGGCGGCGCCGTGGGCAGGACGGCTCGCGTCCCGACGTAGGCCGCCGAGCCTGCCAGCGCGAGCAGGATCCACAGATAGCGTTCGTACGCGAGGTGCAGGAACAGCCCGGTGGTCAGGTAGGCCACGATCGACAGGAAGAATGCCGTCGCCATGTCGGCATACTCGGGTGCCACCAGATGCGTCCGGCGACGGACCCGGGCGAGGGCGAGGAGGGTGGTCACGAAGATGGCCATGAACGCGAGGAAGCCGAACGCCCCGGTCTCCGCGGCGATGCCGGCGTACAGGTTGTGGGCCTGGCGTGCGTCGTTCTCGCTGGCGATGCCGACCTCGTCCGCATAGTCGCCGTAGTAGACGGGGAACAGTCCGCGCCCGACCCCGAGCAGGGGGTGGTCGCCGAACACGAGCAGGGCCGCGATGGTCTCGTTGGCCCGCTTGCGGAACGAGTTGTCCTCGACCTGGCTGGCGCCCCTGGTCCCGGTCGCGCCGCTGATCGCCTCGATCGTGAGCAGCCGGTCGAGATACGTCGGCTGGAGGGTGAACAGCACGGCGATCCCGAGTGCCAGCGTCGCCAGCTGTGCCGGCCGGATGTAGCGCAAGGCGGTCATCAGCAGGATGGTGATGGCGAACGCGAGGGCCGCACCACGCGAGAAGGTCAGGACCGCGCCGAACGCGATCAGGACGGTCGCGGCGGCGGCCGCGAACCGGAGCGCTGGTCGACGTTCCCCCCACATCCGGAACAGTCCGAGCGGGACGAGCACGAGCATCACCTGGGCGTAGCGGTTCTTCTCCCCGATCGGGCCCGCCAGGCGCGGTTGCCCGCCACCGTCGAGCTCGCCCGTGTCGAGCGACGCTGCGCTGACCTGGGCGAAGCCGCCGTAGTCGAAGGCGAAATTCTCGGTCGCCTGCTGGTGGACGGACAGGGCGCCGAGGACCGCTCCGACCAGCAGCAGCACCCACACCGCCAGACGGAGGTCCGCCAGGCTGCGCACGACATTGGTCGTGACGAAGTAGATGAGCAGGCCCTCGACGACGAACGTGACGAATGCATCGACCGCCCGTTGCGGGTCTGCCGCCATCCCGAACGCGGTCCCCAGGATCATGACGATGAAGAAGGCCAGCATGGCCGGCAGGCCGGTGGCGATGATGATCGGCTGGCGCCGGATGACGATGTGGTAGGCGAACGGGACCACGAGCAACAACGGGAAGGCGGCGCCGGCGAAGTACGGGACGTCGTAGCGCTGCACCGCGATGGCCGCGGCGTTGCTGTACAGGATCGCCACGACCACCAGGGTCGCCGTGTCCGGGCGGATGGCGATGGCGACTGCGGCCACGCCGGCCAGCAGCGCGGCGATGACCACGAGCGCCTTCTCTCCGGCCACGATGCCGGTGATCGCCGCAGCGAGACAGACGAGGACGCTCGCGGCGAGCGGGGCGATGGTTCTGTTCGACCCGCCGAGCCCCGCGGACCGGAACGAGCGGGCGCCGGTCGTCATGCGATGGCCGCGCCCGGTGCGTCGTCGTCCGTGGCAGTTGACTGGGCGTCGGCATCCTGCGCGACGTGGTCCGCTGCCCGGGTCGTCGTGCCGGGCAGTGCCTGCAGCCGGCGCCCGGCGGGAGTCGTGCTCCGGGTGGGCACCCAGCGATCGATCCGTTCACCGCGGAGCAGGTTCAGCAGCGCGCGCAGGGAGGCCACATTGACCATCGTGAAGTAGGCCGGCACGGCCACCAGCGGGTTGCGCCCGGCGGCCCGCCCGCGCAGGGCGATGCCGACGGCGGCCAGGGCGTAGCACGCCGCCTGTCCGACGACCGCGAGCCGGTAGATCGGTCCGCGACCCCACAGCAGCGGCCCGACGATGGCCAGTGCCAGCAACGGCAGGGCGGCCGTGCGGAGCATGACCTTGTGCCAGAACACCTGGACCGCGTACCACCCGGTACGGCGCGGGTCGAACAGCCGCCGCATGAGCAGCAGGCAGCGGAACGAGCGGGTCATGATCCGGACCTTGCGCCGGAATTCGAGCTCGCCCGACGGGGCGACCGGCTCGGCGGCGATCGCGTCCTCGGCGAAGACGAGGCGCCGCCCATCGACCACGACCCGGATGGTGTTGAGCATGTCGTCGGTGATCCCCTCCGGGATCGGCCCGAAGTGCTCGCGTCGGATGGCGTAGATCGCGCCGGTCCCGCTGGTCACGCTGCCGGCGGCGGTCTGCCAGCGCTTGAGCGTTCGATCGAAGTCCCAGTAGCCGCGCTCGCCGAGTTCGGTGGCATCGCTCTCGCCTTCGGCCAGATAGACCTGGTTGCCGGCGACCCCACCGACGCCCGGATCGGCGAAGGGCCGGACGAGCGCGCGCAGCGCCCCGACGGCGTACTCGCTGTTGGCGTCAGAGAACACCAGGATGTCGGCGCTCGAGGCGGCGACGGCGGCTTCGAGGGCGGCGCCCTTGCCGACCCGCCCGGGGGCCACGAGCCGCACACCCCGGTCGGCGTAGCCGGCGATCACCTCGTCGGTGCCATCGCTCGACCCGTCGGACACGATGACGATCTCGAGCCGATCGGCGGGGTAGTCGAGGGCCAGCAGGTTGTCGATCCGCGGCCCGATGACCTCGACTTCGTTGTACGCGGCGATGACCACGCTGACCGGCGGCGTGATGTCGGCGGTCGCATAGGGGCGTCGGGCGAACCGTGCCCGGAGCATCGTCAGCAGCGGCATGCCGACGTAGGTGGCACCGAGCCAGGCCCCGGCGAACCAGAAGATGAAGGCGCGGATCATGGCTGGTCTCCCGGGCTGGGTCGCGGATCGAGTCGGGGGTCGGGCCGTCGTGGGTCGGCCACGGCGGCGTGGGCCGGCGCCCGTCGAGCGGCGGCGTCGGCGATCCGCTCGAGGATGGCGCGGGCATTGGTCATCAGATCGAAGTCGCGCTCGATGCGGGCCCGCGCGGCGGCGCCCATCCGTGCCCGGAGGCCAGGCTCGGCGGCGAGGCGCGCGATGGCATCGGCCAGGGCCACCGCATCGCCCGGCGTCACCAGCATGCCGCTCACGCCGTCGTCGACGAGCTCGGGGATGCCGGACAGGCGGCTGGCCACGACCGGCAGGCCGCAGCTCATGGCCTCCATCAGGACGACCGGGATGCCCTCCCGCTTGCCATCACTGGCGACGACACTCGGCGCGACGAGCAGGTCCGCGTCCCCGAGCGCCTCGATCACTTCGGCCCGCGTCCGCCGGCCGTCGAGATGGACGACGTCGGCGAGCCCGGCGGCGGCGATCCGCTCGCGCAGCATCGACTCGTCCTGGCCATCGCCGATGATGCGCGCGACGATCCCGATGCCACGGTCGCGCAGGATCCGGCAGGCGTCCACCAGCACGGCCTGGCCCTTGACCTCATGGAGCGTGCCGATGCACAGGATGGTGAACGGGCGATCGGCCGGTCGTGGTCCGGGCCGCGGGCGCAGCGCCGCGGTGTCGACCCCGCAGTGGATGACCTCGACTCGATCCCGGGCGGTCGGTCCCACGTCGCCGACGATCTCCTCGAGGTTGTCGCGCGAGATGGCCACCACGAAGGCGGCTTCGGCGACCTTCCGGTCGAGCATGTGCCGATCGACGTGCAGGTCCGAGCCGTGGGCGACGAAGCTGTACGGGATGCCGGTCAGCCGATGGATGACGAAGCCGGCCGCGGCCGGATGGTTCGAGAAATGGCAGTGCACGTGGCGGACGCCGTCGGCCTCCATGCGCAGGGCCATGTGGACGACCTTGGGGAAGATGGCCAGTCCGCCGAAGAAGTAGTTGGCACTGCCGAGCGTGCCCCGCATGAGCGCGGCCAGGGCCCCGAGATAGGCGCGCGGGCGGTGGCGGAGCGCCCGCACCTGGCTGGCCAGGATGGCGCGCGACAGGAATGGCTGGTAATGCGCGCGATCCATCAGGGCGATCGCCTCGGGGTGGCTGACCGGCTCCCGGTAGCGCAGCAACGGGTACAGCTCGACCGGCTGGCCCTGCGCCTCGACCGCAAGCAGCTCGTACAGGATGAACGTCTCGGTCAGCTTCGGGAACCGTGACATGACGTAGGCGATCGGCGCCGGCGCCGCCCCGAGCGCGGGTCGGATCGCCACCGGGGCGTCGCTCACGCCACAGCTCGGTCGCCGCCGGAGCGGAGCGGCTCATGTCCATCGGGATGTCGCTCGTGCCACGTCCAGGCCGTCGTCAGCATCGAGTGCAGGTCGTGTCGGGCCTCCCAACCGAGGATCGCCCGGGCGCGGCCGGAATCGGCCCAGATCGCGGCCGGGTCGCCGGCGCGACGGGGCGCGTGCCGGGTGGCGATGGGCCGACCGGTGACCGCCTCGGCCGTGGCGATGACCTCCCGCACGGACGCACCCTGGCCGGTGCCCAGGTTGAGCGTCAGCCCGTCGCCTCCTGAGGCCAGATGGTCGAGCGCCCGAACGTGCGCGTCGGCCAGGTCCAGGACGTGGACGTAATCGCGCACGGCGGTCCCATCGACCGTCGGGTAGTCGGTGCCGTACACGTCGACCGCCGGCCGGCGGCCCGCGGCGACCTGCAGGACGATCGGGATGAGGTTTTCGGCCGCTCGCCAGTCCTCTCCGTTCGATCCGTCCGGCGTCGCGCCGGCGGCGTTGAAGTAGCGCAATGCCACCGTGCGCAGGCCGTGGGCCGCCTCGAACCAGGTCGCCATCCGCTCGACCGCGAGCTTGCTCTCGCCGTACGGGTTTTCGGGGCGGAGCGGGTTGGTCTCGTCGACCGGCAACCGGTCGGGTGTCCCGTACACGGCGCAGGTGCTCGAGATGACCAGCCGCTCGAGGCCGCTGTCCGCGAGCGCGCGCAGGAGCGCCAGGCTGCCGCCGACGTTCGCCTCGAAGTAGGCGCCCGGGTCGGCGACCGACGCCGCGACCGACTTGAGCGCCGCGAAATGGATGACCGCCTCGATCCGCCGGGCAGCGATCAGGTCGCGCACCAGCTGCCGGTCGCCAGCGTCACCGACGATCAGCGGTGCGTCGCCGACCGCTGCCGCGTGGCCGTGTTCAAGGGTGTCGAGCACGACCGGCTCATGCCCGGCGCGGCCGAGGGCCGCGACCGTGTGCGAGCCGATATAGCCGGCGCCACCGGTGACCAGGACGCGCATGGCGTGACGCCCGTCAGGTCCGCCGCCGGCTCGTCCGTCGGACGGGTCGAGCCTGTCGGGCGAGGGGCGCGTCATCGTCGCCGAAGGCGGCCGCCGGACGCTCGTCCCGCTCCGGACGGAGCGGTTCGGCGACAGCGGGTTCGAGACTCACGGCGGCAGCCGCCGGCTGGAATTCGGGCGGGGCTGCGGGCACGTTCGCCTCGCGCTTGAATCGGCCGCCGGAGCGCGCATCGAGGACGACACCGAGGACGGTCGCTCCGACCAGCGTCAGGCTCTCGACCGCGTGGGCGAGGGCGTCGCGCTTGGTCTGGTCGCGCCGGACGACGACGACCGCCGCGTCGGTCGCCCGCGCGTACACGAGCGCCTCGGCCGAGCCGAGGGTCGGTGGCCCGGCCACGATGACGAGGTCGTGATCGGCCAGCAGACGATCCATCAACCGCCGGATCGCGCCATCATCCAGCAACTCGAGCGAGCTGCGTCCGACCGGCACGACGTGCAGGTCGGCGCCGTGCGACATGACCACGGAGGCCAGCTCGGCCTGGCCGCGCACGACCTCGGCCAGCCCCGGCCGATCGTCGAGCCCGAGCAGGGCGGTCGCTTCCCCGTCCACGTCGTCGCCATCGACCAGGACCGTGCGCCGACCGCTCGTGGCAAGGGCGGCCGCGAGGTTGACCGCCGTTTCGCCGGTGCCGTCGCCGGACTGCGCCCCGACCACCAGCAGGCTGCGGACCGGTTCGTCCGTGTCGGCGAAGGCCACCTTGGTCGCCATGATCCGATACGACGACGCCATCCGTGACGCCGGCAGCCGCTCGATGACCAGGCCCCGACCGGCCTGCGTCGAGCGGTGGCCCTCGATCTGGCCGAGGAACGGCACTGGCACCAGCCGATTGATGTCGTCGCGTGAGCGGACCGTCGCTCCGATGTACTCGATCAGGACCACCACCACGAGGGCGCTCAGGAAGCCGGCCAGGGCGGTCAGGATGGCGATCAGCGAGACCTGCGGTGCGACCGGCGTCGTCGGCGCGGCCGCGAACTCGATGATCAGCAGCTGGCCTTCGGGCCGGCCAGTCCCCGATGAGGTCAGCGCACTCAACTGGCCGGCGAGGGCATTGGCCAGGCCAGCCGCGGTCTCGGGAACGCCGTTCTGGACCCGGATGGTGAGGGTCCGAGTCGTGTCGTTGGCGGTGACCCGGGTGGCGGCCTTGAGCTCGCTCGACGAGACGTTGGCACCGACCTGGGTGATCGCGGCATCGAGTCGGGGCGTGGTCGTGACGAGATCCGCGTAGGTCAGCGCCAGCTGGCCCGACGCACGCAGGGTGTTGAGGTCGCCCTCATACGGCCCGACGAGCATGAGCGCCCGAGCCTCGTACGTGGGCGGGATGCGCGTCGCCACCAGATACCCGGCGAGGCCGGCGATCCAGGTCGCGACGAGCAAGGTCCACCACCACCGGCGGGCAGTGGCCAGATAACCGGAAAGTTCCACGCATCAGCTCCAGCAGTCGGGTCGTTCCCCCAGGCCCTCGGGTTCGCGGGAGGCCTTAGAGGATAGGCGGGTGCCGTCGGACTGCATAGCCCTGCAGCCGGCGGAGTGGAGTCGATTCATCGGCGTCGGGCGTCGAGCATGGATGCCCAGAGCAGCTGTCCACGCACGATCGCCGAACGGGCGCGACGGCCGACATTGATCCGCTTGAGGCGGAGTCGATCCGCTCGGCGGAGATCGTTGCCGCCACGTTCGGTGGTGACCGCCAGCACCATGCCGGCGCGTCGGGCGGCCTCGACGGCGTCCCCACCGTGGGCGCCGCTCGGGTAGGCCAGCACGGGCGGCGTGGGCCCGACCTCCCGTTCGAGGTCCTCGCGCGCGCCCACGATCTCGCCCACCGCGATGTCCAGTGGCACGCGGTCCAGCAGCGGATGGTGGCGGGTGTGGGGGGCCACGGTCAGGCCCTCGCCGGCGAGTCGACGGAGGGTCTCCCAGCCCATGACGGCCGCGGACCCGGGCGGCGGCACGCCGAGGTCGGCGACGATCCGTTCGACCGTCGCCATCCCCTCGTCATGGGACTGGTCCTTGACCCAGGTTCGCAGGGCCGCCATCGCCGCGCCCCGCTGCGCGGCGTCGCCGAGGGGGAGCGGTCCGGTCGGCCCGCCGGGAACGCTGTCGTGTGTGGTGGTCGCCAGCGCGTGCCACAGCCGGTCCCACCAGAACGCCCGATCCGGTCGGTCCGGGAAGGCCGTCGGCACGAACAGCGTGGCCGGCACGCCGGTATCGCGCAGGACCGGCCAGGCGTGGCTGGCGAAGTCGGCGTACGCGTCGTCGAAGGTCACCAGCACGGCCCGTGCGGGCAGTCGGCGCGGGTCGTCGAGCGAGCCGAGGACCTCGCCGAGCGACACCGGCACGTAGTGGCGAGCCAGGTCGCGCATCTGGGCCGCGAAGGCGGCCGGCGTGGCGCTGATCAGGCCGGGCAGCAGGTCCGGGCGCGCGGCCGGCTCGTCGACGCGGTGATAGGTCAGGATCGCCAAATCGCCTCGGCGCCACGGTGCGACCCGCTCGAGCGCCCCGACGATGGCGCCCGCGAGCGGACCACGCGACACCGCCGAGGCGATGGTCATGACCGGCTCAGGCGGCACGTCGGATCACCTTGCCGAGGGCCTCGCGGGCGACGCCCGCGATCAGCGCGATGCCCGGACCGGGATCGTCCCGAACGAGGTGGTCGTCGTGGATCCGCGGGTCCAGCAGGCTGGCTGCCGCACCGATCGCCGACCGGCGCGACGGCCAGGGCAGCTCCGGGTAGCGACGCCGCCCGGTCGCCACCGCGCCGATCCAGCTGATCTCGAGCCGGAGATTGCGCGCGCGGACCCCGGTGGCGTACTCGGTCGCGGGCGGCACGTCGGCGCTCGGCGGGCCATCGAGCAACAGGTCCGCGAGGCGTGCCGGGAAGTCCATCCCGGACCGAACCGCGAGCGGCAACGAGCCCCACACCCGGCCGTTGATCTCCATCAGCTCGGGGCCGGCCGGTGTGATCCGGAACTCGACCATCGCCAGGCCCGTCCAGCGCAGCTCCCCGAGCAGCCGGCACGCGTGGTCGTACAGCAATGGGTCGAGACGGACGCTTTCGCGCAACGCGCTCGCCCCGCCGGTGACCGGCACCTCGCGCAGGCGGCGGTGCTGGAATGCGGCGATCGGCCGGCCGGCGACGGTCAGCATCTCGATGCCGTGGCCCTCGCCGGGGCGCCAACGCTGGAGCAGGACGCCGGTCCGACCGTCGAGCGCCTCGACGCGCGAACGCAGGGCCGCCTCGTCGGCGGCGTAGCTCACCGTGAAGGCGTCGATCGTGCCGTCCTCGCGCTGCTCGCGCGATACCTGCGGCTTGACGACGACCGGCCAGCCGAGGCCGCTGCCACGGACCGCGGCCACGGCGGCGTCGGCGGTGTCGACGGCCACGGTCTGGGGCACCGGCACGCCGAGTCGCGCAGCGACGGCCAGCGTGCGGCGCTTGTCGTGGGCGATGGCCAGGTTGTCGTCGTCGGGCAGCGCGACGTTGACCCCCGGGCCGAAGTGGTCGCGCGCGCCGGCCAGCGGCAGGCCGATCTCGTCGGTCACGGGCACGACCAGGTCGACCTCGCGCTCGCGCACCGCCCGCGCGATCGCCTCGACGGCGCCGTCGGCATCGACCCGCGGGTCCGGGTAGACCAGCCGATCGGTCGTGTAGCGCGATCGGAAGCCCGGGCTGCGCCGATCGGCGTCGGCCGCGGTCACTGCCCAGCCGCGCCGACCCAGCGATCTGATGAACGCGATCGCGCTGCCCCGTCCGGCATCGGTCACCAGCACGCGCCGCCGCACGCTCGTCATCGGGCGGGTCCGGTCGTCGCCGACCCGCCGTCGACCGCCCGTCCGTCCCGGGCCACATCGAGGATGCGCGCCGCCACCTCGCGAACGACGGCGTCGATCGGCTGCGTGGCGTCGATCTCGACGAAGCGCGGGACGTACCCGGCGATGGCGCGATACTCGGCCCGCCGCGCCTCGAGCGCCTCGACCGATCCCTCGCCCTTGCGGGCCAGCAGCACCTCGCCGGGGGCGTCGAGGTAGACGACGAGGTCGGGTCGTGGCAGGCGCGCCAGCAGTCGACCGTGGATCCGCTGCTCGAGGCTGCGGTCGTGGTCGCCGGACACGTCATAGGCGTGGTAGTCGACGAAGAAATGCCGGTCGTACAGGACGATCGCCCCGCCACGTTGCCAGCGCCATGCGACCAGCTGCCGATACCACTCCTCGGCGCTGCGATTGGCCAGACGAAGGCCGGACCGGAGGCCGCGCAGGGCGCGGCGTGGGAGCGAGCGGGCGGATGCCGGTCGTTTCCGGTGGCTGGGCGGCCCGGCGGTGTCGGGGGCGGCGCCCAATGCCCGCTTGACGCGCCGTGCCAGGCGGGTCGTCGGAAGCAGCACGTTGCTGGAGTCGGCGCTGACGCCCATGTACAGGTAGCGCACCGGCATCGGTAGCGCCGCCGGCAGGGCACGGGCGACGGTCGTCTTGCCGGCGCCGTCGGGCCCGATCAGCGCGACGGTCGTCACGGCGCCTCGGCCGGGGTCGCGGCCCCGTCCTCCGCGTCGGCGCGGCCCGCCGCTGCCCGCAGGATCGCCTCGAGCCGGTCGGCGTTGCGGTCCCAGTCGAAATGCGCGGCGACGTAGCGTCGAAGCGCCGGATCGGCCTTCGCCCCGGCCTCGGCCTGGCGCAACCGCGCCACGATCAGCTCGGCCATCCGCGCGGGTTCGGCGGCCACGTCGATCGGTGGTCGGTCGCCGGCCTCGGTGCGCAGACCCTCGGCGGCCAGCGGGGAGGCCACGACCGGGACCTCCATGGCCAGTGCCTCGAGGACCTTGTTCTGGATCCCGGCGCCGTGGCGAAGCGGCACGGCGAACACCGCCGCGCGCTCGAGGTAGGGCCGCACGTCGTCGACGAAGCCGGTGACCGTCACACCGGGTCGGTCGGCCAGCGCGCTGACGCTCGGGGCAGGATCGCGCCCGACGATCGACACGCGGGCGGTCGGCACGACGGCCTGGACGAGGGGTAGGACCTCGTCGACGAGGCGGATCGCCGCGTCGACGTTGGCGGGATAGTCCATCGCCCCGGTCAGCACGATCTCGTCGCGTCCCAGGCCCCGGCGCGTGCGCCGCCAGTACGCCAGGTCGACGCCGTTGGGCACGACCGAAGCCGGCGCCGTCGCGACGCCGGTTGCCGCACCGCCCCCGCCAGTCGGCACCAGCGCGGCACGATCGCGCGCGGAGGCGAACAGGGCATGCTCGGCGCGGTGCATCAGCGCCCGCTCGACCCGGCGGACCTCGAGGTACTCGAGGACGAGGCTCGGCAGGCGGCCCAGCCGCGCATGGCGCATCTCGCGCCGGATCCGGCTCGATGTCGCGTCGCACAGGTCGGCCACGAACGGCAGCGCCGGCAGGCCATCGAGCACGGGCATCGTCCGCTTGCCGCTGAGGAGCATGACGTCGAACGGCCGATCGGCGGCGAGCCGAGCCCCCGCGTCCCCGAGTCGACCAGCAGCCACATCGCCACCGGCCGCCAGGATCCGCAGGCGGTCACGGACCTTGATCAGGAACGACCGCCGGCCGCGTGACGACGGCTCGGTGACGATGCGCGCGGTGTACGGCTCGAGGGCGGCCACGTCCTCGGCCCCGTGCTCGGGCGCGCGCAGCGACAGGAGGGTGACCTCGTGGCGCCGACTCAGCGCCCGGATGAAGTGATAGTGGCGCAGGTAGCCGCTGGTCAGGGGCCAGGGCAGGTCGGCCGTCACGTACAGGATGCGCATCAGCCCGCCTCGGCCAGGTCCAGCGCGACCGACCACAGCTCGACCGAACGGTCCGCGACGAGCCACGCGCCGAGATCGCTGGACGCCGAAGTGTCGTCCGGCTCGCGCAGCGGGGACGATCGGCCGAGCTGATCCGCCAGCCAACCGGCCGAGCGGGCCCAGGCCACGACCACCAGCGCCGGACGTTGCTCGATCGGCACCCCGACCCGACGTGCCTCCCGGTCGAGCGCGTCGGCCGCCCACGGATCGGGGCCGCTGACCGCGTCGCGGAACGCGCTCGCCTGATCGGCCGGACGCGATGCGCCGCGCGCAGCCGCCGCCACGTACGCCAGGGCGATCGTGAGATCGTGCAGCGGAACCCCGTCGGGCTCGCCGCGCTCCCAGTCCACGGCGCCGATCCGGCCGTCTTGGAGGCGGATGAGGTTCGGATGGGCCGCGTCGCCATGCTCGAACACGCGCGGCAGCGCGCTGCCCGCGAGGCCTCCGACGACCGCGCGGGTACGTGTGGCGAGGGTCGCCAGGCGTCCACCAGCCGGCGATCCATCCGCCAGCCGCTCGACCGCCTCGAGGGCCGCGCCCACCCGTGCCACGATGTCGCCATCGGGCGGTTCCGCGGCGCCCCGCGGCACGACCGGGAGTGTCTGCAGCCAACCCTCGACGGCTGTGGCGGCGCCGGCACGATCGGCGCGGACGAGCGCGGGCTCGAGGCGCCGTCCGTCGATGCCGCTTTCGACCAGAACGGGCCAGGGCTCCTCACCGACCTCCACGCCCAGTCCGGGCGCGTCGAGCAGTGCCGGAGCCAAGCCCTCGGCGTGCGCCACATCCGTCGCGTTCGCCGTCGCGGCGCGGGCCAGCGCCCGCAGCACCGCGGCCTCGTGGTCCAGCGAGTCGTCATCGGCCAGTCGGGCCACCTTGGCGACCCGCTCGATGCGTCCGGCCGCGTCAAGCGCCAGTCCCACGACATGCGCCGAAGCACGGTAGCGCGGCGTCAGCAGCAGGCAGCCGTAGCGCACGGCCCCGGGCCCACCGCGATCGACGCCGAGCCGACGTTCCACGAGCGTCGGCCGGGCCGGGCCGCGGCGCGCCGTGATGACCGCGGCGGGGACGATCGACGGCAGCACCGAGCCACCGGCGATCAGGCCGACCGCCCGCGCCAGCCGACCCCAGGGCCGCCCGCCCGCCCGGTAGCGCACCAGCGCCTCGATGCCGATCCGGTCGTCGAACGCCGCGAACGCCGTGGCTCGCCCGAGGGTCGGCCACGCCCACCAGGTGCGGACGTGGAAGCCGCCGGCGCCCAGCGCCCGCTCGACACGCACGGTGCTGCCGGTGGGCGATGCCGCCCCACGATCCCGCCGGGCCACGACCGACTCGACCTCGACGACGAGGTCGCCGCCCGGCCGGACCGCCCGTGCCGCGGCGGCCAGGCGACCGCCGCCCAGCCACCCGGACAACACGACCGTGTCGTACGCCGTCGCGCGGCGGTCGTCGCCAGCGAGGCCGATCGCCGTCACCGTCGCGGAGCCGTCGGCCGCGAGCGCGGCAGGCAGGTCGTCGCCGTCGGGGGCCATGACCGCCACCCGGCCGAGGACCGGCGAGGGCAGCAGGAACCGCCAATCGATCCGACGGGCGAGCCGCAGCCGGTCGTCCCGGGCGACCGCGACCGCCGGTTCAGAGGACGCTGCGGGCGGCATCGAGGAACGCTCCGAAGTCGACGGGGTAGGGGTGGACGATGCGGTGGGCCGGCCGCCCGCCGAGGAACGATCGCAGCCGGTCGCGCTGGACCCGCTCGACGGTGTCGAGGCTCGGGTTCGACAGGCCGGGGAAGGCGTAGCGCGCCTGGAGGTAGATGGTCGTGAGGTCGAGCCGCTCGTGGAGCAGCGAGGCCACCATCCGGTCGGCGATCTCCAGCGGGTCCATCGGTTCGACGCTGATCTCGTCCCCAGCGGCGGCGACGACGAACAGGACATGGTCGACCCGGCCCGCCATCGAGCCGAGCGGACCGAACAATCGGTCCGGCGCCACGTCGACATGGCGCTGCCCGTCGACGATCGGGATCGCGCGCTGCCAGAGCCGCCCGGGAAGGGATCGCCGGATCGGTCCCGGCAGCGCCCGATCGACCTGTCCGGCGACGGGCAGCGTGCGCAACTTGAGCCGGTCGCGTCGCCCCAGGCTGGCACGCACGTTCGGCAGTTGATCGAGGTGCCAGTCCCACAGCCGCACGGGCTCGGGGATCCCCTGCATCCGCCCGTCGGCGGTCAGGTACACCCACTCGTCGCCGATGTAGCGGGCGCCGGCTCCCGTCGCGGCCATCAGCAGCTCGGTCTTGCCGCCCTTCGACCAGCCGGTCACGAGCACGCCGCGGCCATCAAGCTCGAACGCCGCGGCATGCAGCGGCAGGGCGCCGTTGGCGAGGACCGCCAGATTGAGCATCGCGATCAGATACGGCACCGCCGGCAAGCCCCGCTCGCAGACGACCTCGCAGGGCGTGCCGATGCGGTCGATCGGCAGGCGCACCATCGCGGCACGCTTGCGGCTACGGAGGATGTAGAACCCACCGTCGTCGCTCCAGCCGGCGTCCCGGGCGCCGAGGTAGTGGAGGCGCGAGGCCGGCTCCAGCCGATCGACGAAGCGGATCGTCAGGTCCGGGGCAGCGACCGTCCGTCGCGGCAGCGGCCCGAGCTGGCGCGCCACGACCTCCACATCGGCCGGGCTGCCGTCGATGACCCGGACCGAGGCCAGTCGATGCAGATCGAAGTCGACGGCCGTGCCCCCGGTGGTCATCGACGACCTGCCGCGAGCCGCGCAAGAACGGGCGCATCCGGACGGGCCAGCATCCGCCGGATCAGCCGGACGAACTGGCCTTCGGCCAGCCGTTCGGGGGCCATCCGGCTGGCCTCCTTGAGGGAGCGATGGACCCAGCAGCCGTAGATCAGGGCCTCGATGGCCGCACCCGGCACGCCGACCCGGTCGCGGTACGCGGCGACGATCTCGACGATCCGGTCGCTGAGCGCGGACCCGTCGAGCAGATGGCGCGCCGCCGCATCGAGCCGGTCCCGGACGCCGGATCGCCGGCTTGTCGCGACGGCGTAGCTGCGCAGGAAGTAGAGCAGGTCCCACAGCGGCAGCCCGTCCGCTTCGGCCGCCTCCCAATCGAGGAAGACCGTGCGTCCATCGTGATCGACCAACAGGTTCCAGATGCCCGGGTCGCCGTGCTGGAAGACGGTCGGGATCGGGTCGGCCAGGCGGCCGAGCGCCGCAAACCGGTCGCGCAGCGCGTCGAGCTCCGCACTCGCCGGCCGATGGAGGCGCTCGTAGCGCTCCAGCAGCGTCCCGAGCGCCGCGCCCATCGTCGCCGCGGGGACGGGCACCGCGGTCGCGACCGCGAGGTCGGTCAGCCACCTCGCTCCGTCGGTCAGGGCGGGGTCGTCGGGCCGCCACGTGGCAGCTTCCGTGAACGGGCGACCGTCGATCATCGATTCGCCCAGCAACGCCCGACCGGCGTGCTGTCCGGCGAACCACGGGGCGGGGACTCGCGCTGAAGCCAGGGGCATCCTGGCCAGGCGCTGGAGCGCTCGGCCCTCGTTCTCGAGTCGCGCCCGATGTGCCTCGGCGCGGGTGATCTTGACGACGCCGCTGGCTTGCTCGGCGTCAGGCGCGCGGAGCAGCATGAGGACCTTCTGTGTGTCGTACTCACCGCGCGCCGCGACTCCCCAACCCCAGCCCGCGAGGTCCAACCCCCCGGCGGCGGCGACCTCCCGGACGTACGCGGGCACCGCGGGCCCGATGCCGTCGGCGGCGCGGCCGATCAACGTCGCGACCCTGCCCGACCGGCCGCCGAGCCGCGCGATGGCGGCGGCGGGACGTCTGCGCACCGCTCGCGCGAGGCGCGGGTGGATGGCGCTTCCCGCCAGCCCGAGCCGCACGATGGTGCGGCGCATCGCGTCGTCCTCGGCCGGCACCGCGGACCGCACCTCGCCGCGCCCGGGAGTCAGGGCGAGTCGGGCCGTGGTCAGCCCGTCGCGGGCGAGTCCCGACCCGGCGTCGATGTCGCTCGGCACGAACGCGATCCCGTCGCGCTGGAGCCGGCCGATGACCCGGCGGGCGAGACCGGCATCGCGACCGACGCCCGCCTCGGACACGACGACCAGGTCGAACGGGTCGGACGCCGACGGTCCGTCATCATCGGCAGACCACGTCACCGACTCGAAACCGGCGTTGAGAACGTGCCGTGCGAGTCGCTCCCGTGCTGGCGCAGAGCGCACGATGACGTGGACCGATCCGCCCGCCCGAACCAGGCCGGCCAGCGTCGCCGGCGCGGGCATCCCGATGCACACGATGCGATCGAATTCGAGCCGCGGCAGGGCATACAGCCAGCCCGCACCCGACACGGATCCCCGTCGGTTCACTCCGACCCCAAGATCGGATCCGAGCGAGCGTCGCAGGACCGTCGGCATCGGCGCGCTCATGCGCCGAGGATCCGTCGGGCGAACGGCAGCCGCAGGACTTCCGGGAAGGTCTCGGCGACCGCGAGCGCGTGGCGCGTCAGGAGCAGCACGACCAGCGACGCGACGCCGGCCAGGACCAGGCTCAGCAGCAGGTGCGGGTGGATGACCATGCGGGCGACCACGAGGGCGATCGCGGCGCCCGCGATCGTCGCGTACACCCTGATGTAGCGCCGGTCGAACACGCTGATCCCGGTCCCTCGTCGGAGGCCGATCTGCTTGAGCACGTTGAAGGCGATGAGCGACGTCGTCGTCGCCACTGCGGCGCCCATCGCCCCGTACGGCGGGATGAGCAGCAGGTTGAGCACGACGCTCAACACCGCCGCGCCCAGGTTGATGGCAACGGTGTAGCGGATGTACCCGTACACCCGCAGGGTCAGGCCGTTGAACCCGAGCGCCACGTTGATGTACGCGGCGAACGAGAGCAGCGCGAGGTACACAGCGGAGTCGGCGTAGCGGGCCTCGTAGGCGTTCATGATCGGATCCGCCAGCGACGTCGTGAGGGCGAAGATCGGGAACGAGAACACGGCCATGAAGATGGCGGTGCGCCAGTACAGGTCGGCCACCCCCGTCCGGTCACCCCGCGCGAACAGACGGGCCGCGGCCGGCATGTACAAGAGCGTGAAGCTCGCGTACACGACCTGGTTGAGCCCGACCAGCGGCTGGACCACCCGGTACTGCGCCACCTCGGTCGTTCCCCAGAAATGGCCGAGAAAGATGGCGTCGGTCGTGTTCAGCGCCAGGTACACGAGGTCGGTCGTCAGCAGCGGGATCGTGAACGCCAGGATCTCGCGGCCGGGCACCGAGATGCCCCGCCAGGGCACCGACGACAGGATCCCACGGTCTCTGAGGGTCTTCCACAGCATCGTCCCGTACAGGACCAGGCCGGCGAAGCCGCTCAGCACGTAGCCCGCGGCCAGGAACTCCGGCCCTTCCCGGCCGGCGATCAGCAGCCACACGACCAGCAGGCGGAGACCCGGCCCGAGGACGTACTTGCGGAAGAAGATGGCCCTCGCGCTGGCGAAGACGGCGAGCATCCCGCCGAGCAGGTTGTCGGCGGCCTGGATCGGGGCGAGGACGATGAGGATGACCAGCAGCGCCGCGGCGCGCGGATCGGAGATGGCCGTCCCGATCAGCACGTCCTCCAGGCCGATGACGATGAGCACGACCGCGAGGCCGAGGGACAGGACGGTCCCGGCCACGAGGGCCAGCGTCCCCAGCAGCCGGGCGTAGTCGTGACGCTCGTCGTACACGGCGAGGAACCGGCCGACGCCCCGGTCGAGGCCGAGGGTGACCAGCGACTCCCCGAGCGTCACCAGCGACAGGGCGTAGGCGAACGCGCCGTAGTCCGACTGGGATAGGTAGCGGACGATCAGGAACTGGACGGCGAAGTTCAGTCCGAGCGCGATGAAGCGGCCCACCAGCAGCAGGGTCGATCCGCGGATCTGCCCCTTGGTGATGGACGCGGACGTCGCCGTGCCGGGCTCGACGGCATCCGCCGTCAGGTCATCGATGGTGTTCGCCCCCCGTCATCGGTGGCGGCGCCCCCAGCGCCGCAAGGTTCGCGCGGTCCTCGGTCGCCGCCGACCGCCGGCAACGGTACCGCGGTCGGGCGGTGCGCGTGGTCACCGAGGTTCGCCCGCCGGGCGGGCACCATCCCAAACGACCGAGCTGATCTGTCGAGCGACGACCTCGATGGGGGCGCTGGCGTCGACGACGACGGCGCGATCCAGGCGTGCCGCGAGCGCGAGGTAGCGATGGCGCTGGGCCTCGATCCGGTCGAGCGGATGCTCCGGTTTGCGCGCGTACAGGAGCGCCGCGGGGGCATCGAGGACGACGACCGCGTCGGGCGCCGGCAGGGCATGGCCGAGGAGCGCGCGCCGGATCCGGCTGCCGAACCCGCCGCTGCCCTCGAGGCGCGCGTCATATGGGTGTCGGTCGAAGATCACCAGGCGCCCGCGTCGGACAGCCCACCAGCCGACAAGCCAGCCACGCCACATCGCGAGGAGGCGTCGAGCGAACCCCAAGCCCGGGATGCGCCGGCCTCGACGCCCGCCACGTCCCCCGCCGTAGAGGCCCAGGTAGACGCTCTGTCGGGGCAGCGGTCCGCCGCCGCCGATCCGCCCCGCGAGGCTCGACTTGCCGGCGCCGTCGGGGCCGAGCAGCGCCACCGTCCGACCGCGGCGCACGAACGGCGGGTCCCGATGGTCCAGCCAGCGAAGCACGCGCGCGACCAGGCGCCGAACGCGGACGGCCGGACGGCGCCCGAGTCCGCGCGACATGGCCGACCCGAGGTCTCGCAGGGCCGCGCCATCGCCGGCCCGGGCCAGCGCGAGGACGTCGCTCGCACTCCGGCCGCGCGGCAGCGCCGTTTCGACGATCCGTGCCGCCGGCCCATCGGGCGTCGCCAGCGTCGACAGTTCCTGCAACCGCGCGAGACGGCGTGGCTCGGTGCCGGGACGGTCCAGCGTCTCGTGCAGGAGCAGCGTCCAGAACGCGTCATCCGGTGCGAGCTTCCGTCCACCCTCGCGCAGGTCGGCCCGCGCCAGGGCCCCGTCGGCCAGGCCCGATGGCCATTCCTGCCAGCGGCCATGGTCGAGCCGGCTGACGACGTCGAGCCGCAGCCAACGGTCCGCGTTCCCGTCGTAGGCGTGCATCCAGCGATGGCTGCCGTGCCCCAGATGGCGCACCGCGAGCCAGCCGTGTGCAGCGAGTGCCCGCACCGCCGTCCGCAGGTCGGCGGGAGCGATGAGCAGGTCGTCCTCCAGGCCGGCACCGCGCTCGCGCAGCCGACACCAGCGAACCCCGGCACGATCGAGCGCCTCGGCGGCCGCGGCGAACCGACGATCCAGCGCGTCCGCGTCGGGCATGGCCGGCGGGTCGGCCGACTGCGGCGCGTCGGGAACGGCGGCGTCGCCCTCGGTACGGGGTTCGGCGTCGACGGACGTCACGTCACCTTTCGTCGATTCGTCTGCGGGGTCAGCGGCGCGCCGACCGGAGGGAGCGACGATACAATGCCGCGCCACGAACGACCGTGGGACGGAGGCGACGCTCAGTGACCAACCCGCGCGGCCCATCCGACGACCACGAACCGTCCGTCGAGACCACTCGATACGAGCCGGCCGCCTCCGCGTCAGCGGCGAACGGTGGCCAACGACGACGTGGTCGGACGGTGGCAGGCGTGGTGGTCCTGCTGGCGGCCCTGGGCGTCGCGCTCGGCGGTTCCCTGGTCGGACGCCCACCGCAGGCGAGCGGTCCGCCGGCGACCGGTGCCATCGGGGACGCCTCGAGCCATGCGGCCGGCAGCCCGACGCCCGCGATCGCGACCGCGAGTCCCACCGCAACGGGCAGCCCGTCGACCGAGCCGGCGGCCAGCCCATCGCCGTCCGCCGGCCCGACGATCGCGGTCGAGCGCGGCTACCTCGTCACCCGGGCCGAGCTGCTCCAGCGGGCCGACCTCGCCCGCCAGGGCGTGCAGCCCTACCGGGCGGCCGTGGCCGACCTGCTCGACTGGGCGAAGCGGGCCGTCAAGGACGACCCCAAGCCCGCCAAGCGACTGCGCATCAAGGGCACCGAGGGGCCGTTCGTCGACGACACGGCGACGGCCTACGGGCTCGCGCTCGCGGCCGTCGTCTCGGGTGACACGCGCTACGCGGCGGCCTCGAAGCGGTTCATCATGGCCTGGGTCGACACGACCACATCGACCCGCGGCACCTGTCCCAACGACGGCGCCTGTCAGACGTCGCTGATCATCAGCAGGACGGTGCCCGGGTTTGTCTTCGCGGCCGATCTGCTGGCCGGACCCGGTGGGCTGACCCCGAGCGAAGACGAACGTTTCCGCACCTGGCTGCGCCGGATCATGCTGCCGACGGCATCGGAGCTCGGCAACAACTGGGGCGACGCGGGGACGTTCACCCGGGTCGTGCTGACGGACTACCTCGGCGATCGCGCGGGCTTCGAGGCGGCGATCGCCAAATGGCACACGCTGCTCGACGAGGTGCGCCGCGACGGCCATATCCCGGCCGAGGTGGCGCGCCAGCGCGCCGGCCTCAGCTACACGCAGGAAGCGCTCGACTACAAGGTCGCCGTGGCAGTCATCGCCGAGCGACGGGGGGTCGACCTTTGGTCGGCCGAGGGCGCGCGCGGCGGGACCCTCAAGCGGGCGGTCGACTATCTCGCGCGATACATGCAGGACCCGGCGGGATGGCCGTGGCACGACGGCGTCCGGCGTCGCGCGCCGAGCCCGTTCTGGGAGCTGGCGTTCGCGCACTGGCGCGACCGCGATTACGTGCGGCTCGTCGAGGAGCGCCGCCCGCAAGGAGTGCTCGGTCATTCGGCGATCCGCTGGACGACCCTCACCAACGGCATCCCGACCCGCGGCTGAGTGGTGCGCCGGGGAACCACAACTTCGAGGAGCGGCACCGCCCGGCACCGCACCGGACATCAGCGCACCGCCCTCGACGATGGCGCATCCGAGGACCCGGTGGTAGCATCCCGGCAACGTGCGGGGGTTCACAACCCACTCCGACCCACCCCCCAGGACCTCGGTCGAGCGGTGATCCAGGCGTCAGCATCGAACGTCTTCCGACCCAGGTCCGGTCGTCTGTCATGGCGGCGCGCCTCCGCACGGTGATCGCCCCACAGGAAGGGGACCGCTGATATGCGGCTGAAGGCCACACCGTTGTCGATTCGCTCCACGTCAAGCGAACCGTCGACCACCGAACCCACGCGACATGGACCGCGCCGCAGGCGGCTGCGTGATGTCCTCGCGACGATCCCGATCGTCCTGCTCCTGCCGCTGCTCCTGTTGCCCTTTGCCGGGACGTCGGCGGTGACCAGCGGGACCCTGATCATCAACCAGACGGAACTGTCGACGCGACCGACGTCGGGTGCCGCCTGGGACGAGCTGGTCTCGGTCGCGCGCGGCTCCTACGGCTCGGCCGACCTGACCGACCAGAACAACCAGCACGGCGTCCGCGTGTTCGCCGGCGCCCTGGTCGCCGCGCGCCTGGGCGATGCCACGTTGCGGACCAAGGTTCGCAACGGGATCATGGCCGCCATCGGGACCGAGCGGGTCGGTGCCAGCAACAGCACGCTGGCCCTTGGTCGGCAATTGAGCGCGTACGTCATGGCCGCCGACATCATCGACCTGTCGGGCACCGATGACGCGACGTTCCGGAGCTGGCTGAGCGCGATCCGGACGCGCATCCTGGGCGGGCACTCCATCTGGGATTCGCTGGTCCACACCGACGAGTCGTCGGCCAACAACTGGGGCGCCTTCGCCGGCGCATCACGCATCGCCGCCTCGCTCTACCTGGGCGACACCGCCGACGTCGCGCGCGCGGCGAAGGTCTTCCAGGGATTCGTCGGTGATCGGTCGGCCTACGCCGGGTTCCGCGCCTTCGGATCGGACGCGCTGTCGTGGGCCTGCTCGAGCGCCTCGGCGACGCCGATCGACCCGGCCTGCGTGAAGTCCGGCATCAACGTCGACGGCGCCATCCTCGAGGACATCGCCCGCGGCGGCACGCTTCGCTGGCCGCCCGGCGACAGCGGCAAGTCGTACATGCTCGAGTCGATGCAGGGCCTGGTCCTCCAGGCCGAACTGCTGTCGCGTGCCGGGTATCCGGCGTGGGACTGGTCGAACAAGGCGCTGATGCGCAGCGCGAAGCTGATCAGCCGCTACAGCGGCTGGAACCGCAGCTCCGTCGACCACCACATCACCTGGCTGCTCAACAAGCGCTACGGGCTCGGCCTGCCGACCGTGGCCGCCGGCATGGGCCGAGGCTTCGGCTTCACCGACTGGCTGTACGGCCCGGCAGGCTCGGGTACCACTCCGACCCCGACCCCGACGCCACGGCCGACCCCGACCCCGACGCCCGCCCCGACCCCGACCCCCCGCCCGACGCCCACGCCCACCCCAGGCGCGACGCCGACACCGACCCCGGTCCCGACGCCGACGCCGACCCCGGGCGCGACGCCGACCCCGGGTGCCACCCCGACCCCGGGTGCGAGCCCGACGCCGACGCCCGCGGCGACGCCGACGCCCGCTGCGACACCGACGCCGGACGCCACACCGACGCCCGACGCCACCCCGGAACCGACCCCGAAACCGACCCCCAAGCCCAGCCCGACGCCGGCGCCACCGAGTGCCGCGGAGCCGGTCGCCCCGACGACGCGGTTCGTGGCGAGCACCTCGGTGACCACGACGTCCCTGCCGCTCGTCGTCCACTGGGGACCGGGTGGCCAGGTGTACCAGGTCCAGGAGCGGATCAACAGCGCCGACTACCAGCCGGTGACGACCGGTCAGGTCGTCACCATCCGGAGGACGGCCCGCTACGGCAACGAGTATCGCTACCGGGTCCGTGCCCAGGACGGCAAGTCCTGGACGGATTGGGTCGCCAGCCCGGCGGTCGACGTCGTGCGCTACAACGAGACCTCTCCGCAGATCGCCTATCGCGGGACGTGGCGCTCCGCCGGCGGCTCGAGCTACATCGGCGGCAAGGCCAAGTACGCGACCGCACGCGGGGCCAAGGCCACGCTGGCGTTCACGGGCCGATCCGTCGCCCTCATCGGCCCGAAGGGCCCCACCCGGGGCTCCGCCCGCATCTACATCGACGGCCGGTACGTCAAGACGATCAGCCAGTACAGCAGCGCATACCGAGCTCGCCAGGTGGTGTTCGCCTGGAACTGGGCGAGGGAGGGTTCCCACCGGATCCAGATCGTCGTGGCCGGGACCGCCCGTCATCCGATGGTCGCGATCGACGCCATCTACACGCTGCGCTGAGCCCGGCGGTCAGGTTCGGGCGATCCGCAACCAGGTGCCGATCACTGCGACGAGGGTCACGCCGATCACGAACAGGCGCTCGATGCCGTCCTCGGGGCCGTCCGGGATGAGGTCGGTCCTCGATACGAGCACCAGGAAGGCGCCGACGGCCCCGGCGCCGAGTCCGAGCGCGATCTGGATCGGCGTGACGCGGCCCCGCCGATCGAGGACGGCCACGGTCGTCACGACGGCGATGAGGGTCGCGCCCAGGGCGATCGCCCCGAGGATCAGGTTCTGCACGGCTGGGATGGTACGCCCGTCGCGATCAGCGGGCTTCCACGGCGATCGCCGCGACCGACCTATACTCGGTCGCCTGCCATGACACGACCGATCGGGGCCGCCGCCGCCGAGCACCAGCCGCTGCCCCTTCCGGCGCGGCGCCGATGACGCTCCGCCGCCTGGTGGCGGCCGCGGCGGTCGGCGTCGGGGGCATCGCGCTCATCCTGGTCTTCCTGTCGACACCGCTGTCGCCGGTCGCCCCGCCGTCGCATGGCCCGACCACGCCCGCTCCGATCTACCCGACCCCCGCGCCATCGCGCGACCCGTTCGCCCCGTTGACATCGCCGATCAGCGTCGTCGACGGCCTGTTCGATGCCCAGACGAGGCGGTCCGTCCAGTCGCCGACCCGGCACAAGAACCAGAGCAAGCTGTTCGTGGCCGGCGGTTCGTGGTGGGGCGTGCTCCAGGAGCCGGTCTCGCGCGAGGCGCGGATCCACGAGCTCGACTGGGCGACCCAACGCTGGCGCGACACCGGGATCGTCGTCGACGAGCGCCCGTTCGCCCATGCCGACGCGTTGTTCGCCGACGGGATCCTGTACGTCGCCAGCGCCGGAGGCAGCGATTCGCCGGCGCACGCCGTCCGCTTCTCGAAGTTCCGCTTCGATGCCGCCACGCGGCATTGGTCGCTCGAGCCCGACTATCCCGTCACGGTCGCCCCGAGCGGCGTCGAATCGAGCCTGATCGAACGCGCCGACGACGGACGTCTGTGGGTGGCCTACATCCAGGACGGCCGCCTGTTCGTGAGCCACTCGCTCGACGATGACCATCGCTGGGTCCCGCCATATCGACCGGTCGTCGCCGGCGCCGAGGTCGCGACCGACCAGGTCGGGATGGTGACGTCTCGCGGGGACGTGGTCCTGCTGTGGAGCAACCAGAACGATCAGGCCATCTATGCGACCAGCCACGAGGACGGTGCCGGCGACGACGAATGGGCCCCGGCCACGACCATCCTCCAGGGCCTCCGGCTTGCCGACAACCACGTCAACATCAAGGCCCTGCCCGACGGCCGGTTGTTCGCTGCCATCAAGACGTCCCTCGACACCGTGCCGGGCAACCAGCCGGGCTGGGACCAGATCCTGCTCCTCGACCGCGTCGACGGGCAGTGGTCCAGCACCCAGGTCGG
>DASSII010000049.1:0-2701 GCA_035692005.1 Candidatus Limnocylindrales bacterium
ACCGTCGACCCCTTGAGGATGGTCAGGTTGAAGTCGGCGTAGCGCTGCGACAGCGTCGAGCCAGATCGCGGGTTGGCCGCGTCGGTATGGGCCATCCAGTCGACGACGAAGCGCACGTGGCGCCCGACGTAGACCTCGAAGTCGATCGCCTGGGGCGCCGGCGGTGTCAGGCAGTCGCCGTGGGCGACGCCGGCGAACGTCATCCCGCCGTAGTTGCCGGTGTTGATCGTGAGGTTCTTCTCGGCCACCCGGCTCGACCACTTTGCCGACAGCGTCCCCAGGCCCTCGGCGCTGACACTCTGGTTGCCGTACGGCGTCAGGGCGTGCTTCGCCTCCGAGCCGGCCAGCAGGATCGCCTTCATCTGCTCGGGGTAGTTCAACAGCGACGGCCGCTGGTCGAGCAGCTGTGCCGCGACCCCGACGACCATCGGCGTCGCGGCGGACACGCCGCTGCCGTTGAAGAAGTACGTGCTGATGTTCTGGGCCGGCGCCACGATCTCCGGCTTGACCCGGTCGTTCACGTCGCCAGGCTGGCCCGGCGGGTCCTCCCAGCAGTAGGCGGGCTCGGAGCGGCTGGACCGATACCACAGACGGCGGGCGTCGTTCGACGTGCCGCCGACCGCCAGCACGTTCCACGCCGAGCCGGGGCTGCGGACGACCTCGCTGCTGCCTGGGCAGTGCGAGTTGGTCTCGGAGTAGTTATTGCCGCCGTTGCCGACGATCAGCCGGTGGTGGTCCCACACGACCGCATCGAAATACGCGTTCGAGGTCGAGAACCGGCTTGCGTCGTTCTGGACCAGCGACATCGTGATGAGGTGGGCGCCGCCCTGCAGGATGGCGCAGTCGACCGCCTTGAGGATCCGTGGGTCGGCGGCAGCGGACCTCGGGTTGAAGTCGGCCGACACGTCGACGAGCTTCGCGGCGTTGGCGATGCCCTTGTAGGTACGGCCCCGACCAACCGCGATCGCGGCCGCCCAGCTGACGTGGCTCATGGCCGAGGCGTTCCGGTACTGGCCGCGGGAATGGGAGCAGGAGAGACCCGTCGTGCTCACCCGATAGCTGTCGAGGTGCGTGCCGGTCAGTCCGGGCCGGGTGTAGTCGACGCGCGTGTACTCGACGATGCCGATGACGACCCCGCCGCCGGTGTACCCCTTGCTGTCCGTCCAGTTCGCCCCGACCGCGTCGTGGGCGACGTTCATCGTCGGCGCCCAGCCGGACGGTGCGCGAACCTGGCGGACATCCGGGTTGTCGGCCAGGGCATCGACCTTCCCGGCCGGGAGGCGCAGGTAGACCATCGGCGCGAGGTCCAGGGCGACGACGTCGGTCGCGCCGCGGCGGCGCGCGTCGTCGACGAACGGTCCGCGGTGCTTGACCACGAGCGCGGCCTTGGCCCGGATCAGCTCCTGGCTGACCGTCGCGAGGACCTTGAGATCGTTCCCGTACGGTCGATCGCCGTCCCACTTGACCTCGGGATGCGCCGCCTTGACGGCCTTCACTGCGGGGCCGTAGTCGACGGGTGTCAGGAGGTAGGCGAGCAATGGCGAGGTGCCCTTGCGCTTGGCGTCGTCGATCCGGGCTCGGGCGGGCGGTGTCACGCGCGGCTGGCGACCGATGGCCTGTTCCACGGTGGCTTCGTAGGCCGCCGCGTCGAGCGCCTGGCCGGTCTCGAGGTCGACAGCCACGAACGCCTGCTGGCCGGCCGCGCCGCGGAACACGCCGGTCCAAAAGCGCTTCCCGCCCACCGACGTGACGGGCTCGCCGTAGGCGAGCGGGTGGACCTGCCCCGGCGTGCGCCCGAGGATCTCCGCCGCCCTTGCCCGGCCGACGCTCGCGGCGTCGCGTTCCCCGAGACCCGGGGGTTGGGCCCCCAGCGCGACCGCGGTCGACGAGAGGGTGAGGACGGCGGCCATCGAGAGCGTCAGCAGGCGGCGCAAGGGCTGCTCCTGGTCGTTTCGCGCTCGCCGGCTGGGGCACCGGGCGCATTCACCTTAGACCAAACCCCCGCGGTGGCGCACCTCGGCGCGGATGGCTTCGACCGCCCCCGGGTCGTCGAGGGCCGTCAGGTCGCCCGGGTCCTGACCCAGCCAGGCCGCCCGGATCACGCGCCGCATGACCTTCCCCGAGCGGGTCTTGGGGAGTGCCCGGACGACCGCCACGACCTCCGGCTTGAGCGGTTTTCCGAGCTCAGCGGCGACGGTTCGGGCGATCGCACTGCGCAGGTCGTCGTCATCGGCCTCGCCCCGGTGCAGCACGCAGACGACGACGATCGCCTCGCCCTTGATCTCGTGCGGGATACCGATGGCGGCCGCCTCCAGGACCGCAGGGTGGGACACCGCGGCGCTCTCGACCTCGGCCGGTCCGACCCGCTTGCCGGCGACCTTGAGCGTGTCGTCCGAGCGGCCCTGGATGAACCAGAAGCCGTCGGCGTCGATCGACGCCCAGTCGCCGTGCGCCCAGATGCCGGGCCAGCGCGACCAGTACGCCTCCTCGTAGCGCGCGCGGTCGTTCCAGAAACCCCGGGTCATGCCCGGCAGGGGCGTCCGGATGACGAGCTCGCCGACGGCGCCCCGGACCGGCCGGCCCTGCTCGTCGACGACGTCCGCGGCGGTCCCGATGCACGGCCCCGAGAAGCTCGCCGGCTTGATGGGACCGATGACATTCCCACCCACGATCCCGCCCGACACCTCCGTGCCGCCCGAGT
>DASSII010000050.1:0-3089 GCA_035692005.1 Candidatus Limnocylindrales bacterium
GCATCGCTCGGAATGGTAGCCGGGATCATCGACCTTCAGCGACTCGGCACGTCGCGCTGAGGCGAACGTCAGGTGAGGCTCGCCCGCTACACTCGGGCGCACGATGACGACCGAGATCCTGCCCGCCCCCTCCCCGGTCGAGACGCCTGCGCCGAAGCCGCGCATCTTCTCGGGGATCCAGCCCTCCGGTGTACCCCACATCGGCAACGACCTCGGCGCGATCCGCAATTACGTGAAGCTCCAGTTCGAGTACGAGGCGATCTACTGCATCGTCGACTATCACGCGCTGACGAGCCTGCACGACCCCGAGCGATTGCGCCTCCAGACACGCGAGATGGCCGCCGGCCTGCTGGCCCTTGGGCTCGACCCCGAACGTTGCACGCTGTTCGTCCAGAGCCACCGGCCCGAGCACACCGAGCTCGCCTGGCTGCTCATGACCGTGACCCCGGTGTCGTGGCTGGAACGGACCCCGACCTACAAGGAGAAGAAGGCCAACCAGCCCGACGACATCAACCATGGGCTGCTGACCTACCCGGTCCTGCAGGCCGCCGACATCGTCATCTACAAGGCGTCGATGGTGCCGGTCGGCAAGGACCAGGCCGCGCACCTGGAGCTGTCGCGCGAGATCGTCCGTGCCTTCAACCACCGCTACGGCGACACGTTCCCGGAGCCGCAGGCGGTCTTCACCGAGTCGCCCATCGTGCTCGGCACCGACGGCGTCCGGAAGATGAGCAAGTCGATCGGCAACACGATCGACATCTTCGCCCCGGAAGACGTCATCCGGAAGCAGGTCATGAGCATGGTGACCGACACCAAGCGGATCCTGCGGACCGATCCGGGTCGTCCGGAGGTCTGTAACGTCTGCCAGACCCACCCGGCGTTCGGCGACGACTACGAGCAGATCTGGGAGGGCGAGCGGACGGCGCGGACCGGCTGCGTCGACACCAAGAAGCTCCTGCTGGAGCGGATCCTCGCCCACTACGCCGAGGCTCGCGAGCGCTACGCCGAGCTCATGGGCGACCCCGCGCGGATCGATCGCATCCTCGCCGACGGTGCCGAGCGCGTCCGTCCGATCGCCCAGGCGACGATGGACGAGGTCCGCTACAAGATGGGGCTGCGCTAGCGCGCCGTGATGGACGCGATCGGGCCGGGTGGACGCGAACGCCGGCTCGTCAACGCGCTCCTGATCCTGGGCGTCATCGTCCTGTTCTTCATCGCCATCAGCCTGGCCGGCGCGGCGGTGGCCTTCTTCGGCGACGTGCTGCTGGCGTTCTTCCTCGCCTGGCTGCTGGCGTTCATCATCAGCCCGCTGGTGACCCGGATCGTGACGGTCGATCCGCGCGTCCCGCGCGTCGTCGCGACCGTTGTCGTCTATACGCTCATCGTCGCGCTGCTCGTCTTCCTCGTGCTGGTCATCGCCCAGGCGTTGTCGACGTCGATCACCCAGTTCGTCAACTCCCTGCCGGAGATCCGCGCCAATATCGACACGATCGTCGGTCCGATGCAGCGCTGGCTCGATGGCATCGGCCTCGCCCAGGTCGATCTCGCGACGCAGGCGCTGGCGGTCCTCGACAACCTCGACGGGATCGCCGCCCAGCTGATCGTCCCGCTGCAATCGATCGCCGTGGCCAGCGTCGGCGCCATCGGGACGATGCTTATCGTGTTCATCCTGTCGATCTACATGGTCATCGACCGCGACGCGATCATGGCCTTCCTGTTCCGCCTCGTGCCGCCGACCTACGCCGAGGAGGCACGCCTGTTGCAGACCTCGGTCGGGCGCTCGTTCGGCGGGTTCCTGCGCGGCCAGACGATCATGGGCGTCGTCTACTTCGGGGTGGCCCTCATCACCAACCTCGCGCTCGGGCTGGACCTCGCCGGACTGACCGCGACGGTCGCCGGGGTGCTGATGGCGATCCCGTTCTTCGGCCCATTCTTCGCCTGGGCGCCGCCGCTCGTCGCCGCCCTCGTGTTCAAGCCCGATGCGCTGCTGCCGGCCGCCATCCTGATGGGCGCCGGCTGGATGGTCGTGATGAACGCGCTCCAGCCGCGGATCATGCAGGGCGCCGTCGGCATCCACCCGATCGTCGTCCTCGGCTCGGTGCTCATCGGCTCGAAGATGGCCGGTATCCCCGGCGCCATCTTCGGCATCCCGGTGGCCGCGGTCGTGTCCGCCTTCTTCTTCCATTTCCTGCGGCGCACCTCGGGCGACCGGTCGGTCGCCGGCCGGGCGGCGAAACGACTCGAGGAACGGGAGGGTCGGCCGGTCCGCATCCCGCGCGAGCCGGCGCCCGGCCAATCGGTCGATGTCGAGCCGGTCGATGCGCCCGTCGACGCCGACGGGCTGGCCGGGACATGAGCGAGGACGACCGGCCGACCGGCCGCGAGACCGAGCAGCCCGACATGACCCGCGAGCGCGCCCGATCGGAGCGCCGCGACGTCGACAAGGAGCGCGGTGAGCCGCTGGCCGGTGGCGGGGGGCGGGGCGGGCCGCGGGCACTGCGAACGGCCGCCCGTCCGGTGCCCGAGTACAACAGTCGTCCGCGGATCCTCGTCACCAACGACGACGGCGTCGAGTCGCGCGGGCTGCTGGCGCTCAAGCAGGCACTGGAGCCGATGGGCGACGTGACCGTGGTCGCGCCCGACACCAACCAGAGCGCGGTCGGCCACACCAAGACACTGATGCGCCCGTTGCGTGTCCGCGAACGCACGCTCGCCGACGGGTCGCTGGCGTACTCGGTCGACGGCTCGCCGACGGACGCCGTCAGCCTCGCCTTCCTCGGCTATTTCGAGCACGGCTTCGACCTCGTCGCGGCCGGCATCAACTACGGCGCGAACCTCGGCGACGACATCACCTACTCGGGCACGGTCAGTGCCGCGATGGAGGCGGTCATCAACAGCTGCCCCGCGTTCGCGATCTCGCAGGAGTACTACGAGCATCCCGATTTCACGCTGGCCGGCTATGCCGCCACGGTCGTCGCCCGCAACATCCTGGCCGAGGGCCTGGGCCGCGGCGAGCTCATCAACGTCAACGTCCCGGCGGCCACGCTCGAGACATGCGAGGGCATCGAGGTCACCCGGCTCGGCCGGCG